>QMPG01000182.1 GCA_003648455.1 Bacteroidota bacterium | reverse complement strand
CCATCAGCAGGTGCAACAACAGGTTTCCCATAACAATAATAATCATTACAAATATCACCTTCAGATTGGTATTGATTACCATTTTCATCATTAATAATTAAATCCCAAGCATGTCGCCATTCATCTTTGTGAGTATGTTCTCCATTGTGTCCTTGAGAAATTGTCCATTCGCCTAATACAGGTAAATAAACAGGGTAATAAAAAATATCGGTAAATCGATATAAATTATTTTTGTATGAATAAAGATTTTTTTCAGGAGAGTTATATTGAATTAAAGGCTCAACAAGCTCTTTCCCTTTTTGCATTCTTAATTTAAGAGTATATAAAAATATAAGAGAAACTACATTAAATGGTAAAGAGTAAATTGGTAATTGATAATTAATAAAAATTTTGTTAAACCCAAAAGTAATGAGCACTGTAACAGGAAGTAGTAACACAACCCAAAAATAAGTTGACTTCGATGGGATAAGGAAAAAACCTCCAATAGCAATTGCTGTTAAAATGTAGTTAAAGCCAATAAAAGTATAGCTTAATTCATTAAAATCAACTCCTATAAAATTATAAAATAAATAAGCTGTATAAAATCCCAAAAAAGATAATGTAAATGCTATTCTTGAGCTTAGGAGCAATCCTATCGATATTAAAACACCCGCCAATATATTAAATTGAAAAATTATTGCAGCTAATGACAAGAAATATATTTTTAAAGACTGGAAAATAGGTATTGCCTCAATAAAATTATAAATATCTACAAGGTTATGTCCTCCAAGAGAAAATAAGTCGTTTAATATGTAAATACCACGTTGGCTTAAGCCTAATAATTCCAATTGACCAACAGAAAGGTTTATCATCCATGCTACCAATAAAAACGGCACACTTAAAAAGGGAAGAGAATATTTGTACAAAAAACCTTCAAGAGCAATAGTGATAAATAATGTTAAAAGTGATAAGAAAAAAATAATAATCAACACATGTATTCCCGGTTGAAACGTTATTCCTGCTGCCAATCCCACCAATAATGAGTTAAACCCATATAATCCGGCTTTTATATTATATTTGCTGAAATTAAGCAGATTAGCTGCTATATTTGTTGCTATAACTGCTAAAAGTCCACTAAAACCTGTCCAGAAATCAAAAAAACTTACAACTAACAGTATTACTCCCAGAGTTTTATTTTTTGTAAAAAAAATCTGAGAGTAACTATTAATAAAAGATTTAAAATAATTTGAAACCCCGAATGACACAGTATACATTTTATAAAATTATTTTTTTAAATAATCAGGTGTGTTTTCAAGATTCTCAAAAACTAAATTAGTTTCATTTTTTCTAATGATATGAACTTTGCTTTCAGTATCTATTAATATAATTTTCGGTCGCAAAGTAATAAACTGCATCCACTGTGTCATATTATATGCACCAATACGTTTGATAACTACATTGTCACCTTTTTGCAAAATCGGGAACTGAATTGCTTGACGAATAACATCAATATTCATACATAAAGGACCATAAATAGTAGTATCTTCAGTTTGTGATGAGCATTGTTGTGCAGGAAAAATTTCATGTTCATACCAAAATGAAGTAAACAGCATATTAACTCCAATATCAATAATTGTTGCACGACGACCACTGGCAAGTCTTTTGTTTGCCAATACTGTTCCCAAAAGGTAACCGGCATCATCAATAAGAGCTCTGCCTGTTTCCAGAATTAAAGTTGGCAGATTTTCGTGAGATATCTGAGAATTTATAATCACATTTGTTATGGCATCGGCATAATCGTCAAAAGAAGGACATGTGTCGGTTCCGGGTAAATAAGCTCCTTTAAGTGTGTTTTTTGAAGCAAAACCGCCACCTAAATCGAGATATTTTATTTTGTGATTGTATTTATGGTCAAGCTCAAGAGCAAGGCTAATTAATTTTTTTGTAGCAACAGCATATGGCGAAGGGCTCATCATATATGTACCAATGTGACAATGAAGACCTACCAAATTTAATTTCTTGCTAATCATAATGCGGTTAATTGCATTCCATGCTTCCCCGTTTTCATAGTTAAAACCAAAACGATCCCATTGAGGATAAATGCCGGTATCCATATTTATTCTTATAGCTACTTTTGGAGTTTCTTCAATGCTGTCGGCTATTTCTATTAACATATACAGTTCATCAAAATGGTCAATGTGTATTAAAGAACCATTTTTTACGGCTTTTATTAAATCTTCTTTGCTTTTATCGGGTCCGTTAAAAATTATATGTTTCCCTTCTACTCCATTTTTTAAAGCTTTATCATATTCAAAACCGGAAACAACTTCTGCCCACGAACCAAGTTTATGGAATATAGAGCAAACAGCATCAAGATAGTTTGTTTTATACGACCAGGCAAACTGAATTTTTGGATAACGACTGGTAAAAGCTCTTTTTGATTTATTATAAGTTTCTGCAATCGTTTTTTCAGATAAAACAAACAAAGGTGACCCATAATCTTTTAATAGGTCTTTAACTGAGACACCATCAATATAACTTATTGGATTTGTAGTAACATTCATGCCAAATTTATCGGGCATTCCTGCATTAACTTTATTTATGATTGGTGGTTCGTATCTTAATTTTTCCATAATTATTTGTTATTTATAATTCGCCGTTTATATTTAATTTTTCAAATTGAGAAATATCACCAATTAAATCATAAGAATAACGTACAAACATTATTCCTGTTTTATATGTTTTATATGGCTTAACATCAATTCCCATAGCTAAATTGACCAATGCTTCGGGCAAGTTTTGACCGGCACCGTTAGCAAGATATACCCAAGCCGGAATTCTGGGGTTAATTTCTATCATAAAATATTTATTATCATCAGTTTTAATCATTTCAAGCTCCATTCCTCCTCGCCATCGTGTTCTTTTGATTAAATCATGAGTTATTTCAAGCATTTTTTCATCACTTAATGTAATACCTCCCCATGCTTTTCCCTTGTCTGTAATATATTGCTTGCGCATTGGCACAGCTCCAATAGTATTTCCTTTACCATCGCCCAAAGCAACTACATTAACTTCCGTTCCTCTTATAAATTGTTGCACAATGACAGGAACTCCCCACTTCGAAGCTATTTTATTAAAATAATATTGTAATTGTTCTAAGTTATAAACAATATAAGCGTCATAGAATTTTCCTTTTACCAAAATAGGAAAATCAAATTTATCATTTATTTTTGATAAATCTGATATGTTGGTAACTGCTATGCTTTTTGGTACTTGAATGTTATATTTTTCACCAAAAGAAGGCAGATTTGCTTTATGTCTTTCTTCAAATTGCTGAATGCTGGGCAAAAAAGTTTTTATCCCCATTTGTGCCAGTTTTTTTTCATTTTTCATGAAAGTAAACAGCTCTGCATCAAAATTTGGTATTATGCAATTTAATTTTTCACGACTATGAATATATTCAATCCTTTTCATGAAAGCTTCAGCACCTGCCGAAGGATAGGGTATTTGATATGTTTTGTCGGTTGTGTTGGGCATGTATATTCCGGGTTCTAAATTTTCGTATGCTAATCCAACAATTCTAACATCAAAAGTCTCTGCTTCTCTCAATCCTCTTATCACGGGTACTCCCGGACCAGGATTATCAGTGTTGTTTAAGCCGGTTACTGCAATAGTATATTTTGGTTTTGCCATTATTTTAAATTTTATTCAATTTCAAGAAGATGATTATTTTTCAGCATTTGAATAAAATCGTAATAATTTTTCTCAAATGTAATTGAATCAACATCATATTTTTCCAGTATAGTATTTGCTATTTCTTCATACTTTTTATTTTTTTCAATAAAAGATAAAATTTCTAAGCCAATTGGATTTAAGGTAAAAGAATCTCCTGTTGCAGGATTAAAAATAAACCCTGTTTCGCTTATTGCAATATTTTTTTTGACTCTCATTTTTTTATTTATTAGTAAATTTATTAGTATATACAAGGTCAATATAAAAAAAATATAAAGAAATACGAAAGAAACAACTGTTTTTTGGGAGATTTTAATTTGAATGTCTGATTTTCAAAAGTATATAGGATATTCCGTCAAAAATAAAATAAAATTATATTGACAAATTATTTGAATTTTATTAAAAAAATATGTTAAAAAATATCTTTTTTAAATTTAAGTTGTAATTTATTGAAAAATAAATAATTAGATAAGAGACTCTATTTTTCATCATAATAAGAAATATCAAAAAATATTTATAAATTTGCAATCTAAAATTCTAATTTACAAATAAAAATATATAGATATGAAAAAATTAGCTGTTGTTGCATTGGGAGGAAATGCATTATTAAGAGGAAATCAAATAGGAACAATTGAGGAACAAGAGCAAAACACTGCCGATACATTAAAAAATTTATTATATTTAATTAAAGATGGTTATGATATAATTATTGCACACGGTAACGGACCTCAGGTTGGAAATATTTTAATGAGAAACGATGCAGGAGAGCAAATGTATAATATTGCTCAAATGCCTTTAGATATTTGTGTTGCTGATTCGCAAGGTGGCATTGGTTATATGATTGAAAGAATGTTACGCAATGTTCTTAAAGAAAATAATATTGACAAGGAAGTTGTAACAATTGTAACACAAGTTATTGTTGATAAGAATGACCCTGCTTTTCAAGACCCGCAAAAAAGAGTCGGTAAAATTTACGACAAAGAACAAGCAGATAAATTAGCAAAAGAAAAAGGTTGGATTTTTAAAGAAGAAGTAAAAGCTAACGGCGGATGGCGAAGAGTTGTTCCTTCACCTAAACCAATAAGTTTTATGAATGCTCAAATAGTTGAAGATCTTGCACGACAAGGAAATATTGTCATCACTGTTGGTGGAGGAGGCATCCCTGTTTATATTGACGAAAACAATAATGTTCGTCCATCTGAAGCAGTTATTGATAAAGATTTAGCTTCTGCTATGGTTGGTGCAAAGGTTAAAGCAGATGAGTTTTATATCTTAACCGATGTTCCTTTTGTTTATCTTAATTATAAAAAAGAAAACGAAAAGAAATTAGAGTTTATAGATAAAAAAGACACAGAGAAATATCTTGAGCAAGGTATGTTTGCCGAAGGAAGTATGGCTCCAAAAGTTCGTGCTTGTCTAAAATTTGTTGAAGATGGTGGAAGCAAAGCTATCATTACAGAATCAACCAAACTTGAAGATAAATCTTACGGTACAAAAATTACTTTAAATTACGAAGATTAGAATTTTTTATAACAATTTTTAAATAACAATTAAATTATATTATCATGGCTTTTAATTTAAGAAACAGAAATTTAACAACTTTGTTAAATTATACTCCAAAAGAAATTAATTTTTTATTAGACCTTGCTGCTGATTTGAAAAAGGCAAAATATGCAGGAACAGAAACTCAAAATTTAAAAGGCAAAAATATTGCTTTAATATTTGAAAAATCATCAACACGTACTCGTTGTGCTTTTGAGGTTGCTGCTTTAGATCAAGGAGCTCATGTTACTTATTTGGGACCTTCAGGTTCTCAAATTGGTTATAAAGAATCAATGAAAGATACTGCAAGAGTTCTTGGCAGAATGTATGATGGTATTGAGTATCGTGGTTTTGGGCAAGAAATTGTTGAAGAATTAGCCGCAAATGCAGGTGTACCTGTATGGAATGGTTTAACTACCGAATTTCACCCAACTCAGGTTCTAGCTGATTTATTAACTATGAAAGAGCACTCAGATAAGCCTGTTAGCGAAATGTCTTTTTGTTTTTTAGGTGATGCTAAAAACAATATGGGTAATTCATTAATGGTTATTGCTGCAAAATTGGGTATGGATTTTAGAGCTGCTGCTCCTAAATCTTGTCAACCAAACGACGAATTAGTTAATAAATGTAAAGAGATTGCTAAACAAACAGGTGCTAAAATCTTAATTACAGACGATGTTAAAAAAGCTGTTAAAGGTTGTGATTTCCTTTATTCTGATGTTTGGGTTTCAATGGGTGAAGAAGATTCTGTTTGGGAAGAAAGAATTAAATTATTAAAACCTTATCAGGTTAATAAGCAAGCAATGGATGCTACAGGCAATAAAAATGTAAAATTTTTACATTGTCTTCCTGCATTTCATAACAGACAGACAGTAGTTGGTGAGCAAATTTACCAAAAATTCGGAATTGAAAGCATGGAAGTAACCGAAGATGTTTTCGAATCTGAAGCTTCTTTGGTTTTTGATGAAGCTGAAAATCGTTTACACACTATTAAAGCTATTATGGTTGCAACTTTAGGACGATAATATTGTTTTTTTTCATGATAGATGTTAAAAGCCTCAATGCTGATATTTGCGTTGAGGTTTTTTTGGGTCAATTTAAAATTAGGGTGGATTATAATAAAATAATTATTGCTGTCCGATAAATTTTAAAACTTTCTAAATATTTAAACAGGACGTACCTACGGCACTTTAAAATATTTTATAAATTCT
>QMPG01000181.1 GCA_003648455.1 Bacteroidota bacterium | reverse complement strand
TAAGTAAGTACTTGTGCAGTATGAACATCATTAAGTGTTTCCACTGTTTTTATTTCAATTACTACTTTTTCTTCAACTAATAAATCTATTCTATATCCATGGTCTAGTTTTACTTCTTTATAAACAATTGGCATTGGTTTTTCTTTTTTAACATTTAAACCTGCTTGTTTTAACTCATAGAAAATGTCTGTGTACCTCTATCGCACAATCAATAATCTTTTTAGATAATTAATTTTCTTTGTGAAACTTAGTGAGAACTCCGTGTTCCTTTGTGGAATAGCTATATCACAGAGATGCTCAAAGTAAACTCAAAGTTACACAAAGGTGTTTAATACAATTATATTTATTTATATCCGGCACCTCAAAATAAAATTTAGCCGATTTCTTAACATCGAACCAAGCTTATTAAGTTATTTGTTTGTTTGCCATAGCTATTTATTTTATTATATTTGTTGTTTTGTTGGAAATGGCTTTTAAAATTAAAGTGATTATTGATTAATGGGAAATTTAAGACGAATACCAAATTGTTCTGAGTGTATTTTAACCAGCGGTTCTATTTTTAATAATTTATCTGATGATGAATTGTCGTTGTTGTCCCTTGAAAAAAATTGCAACTTATACAAACGAGGCGATATTGTATATCACGAAGGAAACAGAATGCCCGGTTTGTTTTGCATAAGTAAAGGAATTCTTAAATTATATAAAACAGGAATTGAAGGCAAAGGACAAATTGTTGCATTTGCAAAACAGGGTGATATTATTGGTTATCGTTCAGTGTTAAGTAATGAAGTTGCCTGTACTACAGCTCAGGTTATTGAAGAAGCAATTTTGTGTTTTATACCTGCGGATGTTTTTATAAATTTAGTTAAGAGTAATTCGAAATTTTCAATAAAAATAATGCAGCTTGCATGCAATGAGCTTGGAAATGCAAATAAATTGATAACCGATATTGCACAAAAATCTGTTCGCGAACGATTGGCAGAAATATTATTAATATTAAAAGATATTTTTGGAGTTGATGAAAATAATGTTCTTCAAATATCACTTACGCGCGAAGAAATTGCGAATTTAGTTGGCACTGCTACAGAATCTGTAATTCGTCTTTTATCAGAATTCAAGTCAGAGAAAATGATTGAACTTAACGGTAGAAAAATACGAATTCTTGATGAGAAGAAAATAATAAAAATTGGCAATGTTTATTAACTCAGGTTATTAATTAACTATAAAAAACCAAGCTCAAGTTTAGCCTCTTCACTCATCATATCTTTTGTCCAAGTTGGTTCAAAAACCAAATTTACAAATACATCTTTAATTTTAGGCACCAGAGATACATTCTCGTTTACCATTGAAATAATTTGAGTTGAAGCAGGACAGTTAGGTGCTGTTAGAGTCATCTCAATCTCAACATTGTAATCATCGTCAATATCTATTTTGTAGATTAAGCCTAGGTCATAAATATTAACCGGAATTTCCGGGTCAAAAACTTGTTTTAATGCGTTAATAATTTCAGATTCTATTTTTGTTCGTTCTTTTGTTTCCATAATTTATTCCTTTGATTTATATGCAATTGCATAAAGTTTCATTTGTTTTATCATTGATAATAACCCGTTTGAACGAGTGGGCGATAAATTTTCTTTTAATCCAATTTCGTCAATAAAGTGTAAGTCGGCATCAATAATCTCCTGTGGTGTGCTGTTTGATAAAACTCGAATAAGTAAAGCAATTATTCCTTTTGTAATTATTGCGTCACTATCACCAAAAAAAGAAATTTTTCCATCAGTAAATTTTGCATCTAACCATACTTTTGATTGACAACCGTTTATTAGGTTTTCGTCTTTTCTTGCTTCGTTATTAATAATTGGCAAATCTTTACTTAATTCAATTAGATAAGAATATTTGTCCATCCAATCATCGTATATTTCAAACTCTTCTATAATGTCTTCTTGTCTTTCTTTTATTGTCATTTTTAGCTTAGTTTTTTAGTTAAACATCTTAACAACTTTTAATAAGCCTTCATATAAAATATCAATTTCCTCAATTGTGTTATAAAATGCAAATGAAGCACGCACTGTGCCCGGAATATTAAAGTGGTCCATAACCGGTTGTGTGCAGTGATGTCCTGTTCTAACGGCAATCCCAAGTTTGTCAAGTACCATTCCTGTATCGTAAGGATGTATTCCGTTAAGTAAAAAAGAAATTACACTTGTCTTGTTTTTTGCATTACCGTAAATTGTTAGATTATCAATTTGAGATAATTTTTTTGTGCCATATTCTAACAGCTCTTTTTCGTGTTTCGCAATGTTGTTTATGCCAACTGAAGAAACATATTCTAAAGCCTTTCCCAGAGCAATGTTTCCAATATAATTTGGCGTGCCTGCTTCAAACTTAAAAGGCAGTTCATTATAAGTTGTTTTGTTAAAAGTAACAACATCAATCATATCACCACCGCCTTGATATGGAGGCATCTGATTAAGCCATTTTTCTTTTCCGTAAAGAACACCTGTGCCTGTTGGTGCAAAAATTTTATGACCGGAAAAAACATAAAAATCACAGTCTAATTCCTTAAGGTCAACTTTTTGATGCTGAACAGCTTGAGCACCATCAATCATAACAGGAATGTTGTGAGAATGTGCTATCTCAATTATTTCTTTAACAGGATTTATTGTTCCTAAGGAATTTGAGACATGATTTAATGTAATTAATTTTGTTTTTTTCGATATGAGATTTTTTAATTCATCAACAATTAGCTCACCTTTTTCGTTAAAAGGTAAAACTTTGATTTTTGCTTGTTTACGTTCACATAACAATTGCCAAGGCACAATGTTTGAGTGATGTTCGAGTTCAGAAATTATTATTTCATCATCTTTATTAATGAATTTTTCACCGAACGAAGAAGCAATCAAATTGATCGAATCTGTAGTGCCACGTGTAAAAATTATTTCGTTTGAGTGATTTGCATTGATGAAGTTTTGAACAATTTTTCGTGCATTTTCATTTGCTTCTGTGCATTTTGCACTCAAAAAGTGTACGCCACGATGAATGTTGGCGTTATATTTTGTATAAAACTCACTAATGATGTCAATAACACATTGGGGTTTTTGAGTTGTAGCAGCATTATCAAAATATACAAGCGGTTTGTCATAAACCTTATGACTAAGAATTGGAAAATCAGAGCGAATTTTTTTTATATCAAAGTTCATTTTATTATTATTTAATTACGTTATAGTTGCAAAAATCACACTTTGAAAATTCACCTCTTAAACGACTTTCAACTAAATCAATTAATTGAACATCTAAAGAATCAACCCGAATTTTTTTCAATATTTCATGAGCAAATGCAAACATAAGCATCATTCTTGCTTCTTTTTCGTTAATGCCACGTGTCCGCAAATAAAATAAAGCTTCTTCATCTATTTGTCCAATAGTTGCACCGTGACTACATTTTACATCGTCGGCATAAATCTCCAACTGAGGTTTTGTATTCATCTCAGCATTATCTGTAAGTAAAATATTTTTGTTCGATTGTAATGCCTGAGTTTTTTGAGCGTCTTGTCTCACAACAATTTTACCGTTAAAACCACCGGTTGCTTCATCATCAAGAATTCCTTTATATAACTCATTGCTTTTGCAATTTGGTTTTGCGTGGTCAATAAATGTGTAGTTGTCAATGTGTTGGTCTTTATCAGCTAAAAATAAACCAAAAAGATTACTCTCACAACCTTCATCTTCAAGTAAAATAGAAACATTGTTTCTTATTAATTTACCGTGAAGTGAAAGAGTATTTGTCAACACATTACTGTTTTTTTTCTGATTAATAAATACAGAGCTTAATTGAGTTGTAAGATTATGTTGGTTCTCAATATTATAATAATCAAAAATTGCATTTTCGCCAACACAAACTTCGGTAACAGTATTTGTTAAAAAACGACAGGGGCTTAAAGCATGATCGCAAATAATTAATTTTGCACTGCTATTTTCGTCAAGCACAACAAGATTTCGTTGTGTTACCATAAGATCTTTTTCCGACCGCAATAAATTAATAACCTGAATAGGTTTATCAATAATTGTATTTTTTGGCACATAAAGAAAAAAGCCATCCTGACAAAAAGCAGTGTTTAAAGCAACAATACTGTCATCGTTTGATTTGGCAAGTTTAGAATAATATTTTTCAACTAATTCGGGATGCTCTTTCGATGCTTTTTGGAAACTTTTTAAAATTACGCCTTCGGGTAAACTGTTATACTCTAAGTTTTTTTCATAGAACCAACCATTTGAAAACAAAACAGTATGAGTGTTTAAGTTAGGAACCTGACATTGAAAAGCTTCATTTAATTCAACATTGAATTTTTGACGTTCAAAAAATTTCGTATAGCCATTAGCAAAAACAGGTGCAAGATCGGTGTATTTATAGCTTTCGTTTTTAGTTGTAGGGATTCCTGTTTTCTTAAAATAATCAATGGCAATTTTTCTCTCCCGATTAATTAAGTCGGAAGAATTTTCAAATAAATCACCGATGTTGTCTTCGTAAAGAGCAACTAATTTATTTGTTATTTTATTAGTTTCGTTACTCATAGTAAAATTTGTTAATAATTACCATTTTTAATCCAATCGTATCCTTTATCTTCAAGAACAAGGGCAAGGTCTTTGCCTCCTGTTTTAACAATTTTACCGTTATATAGAATATGAACAACATCAGGAACAATATAATCGAGCAAACGTTGGTAGTGTGTAATAACAATAGTGGAATTGTCTTTGGTTTTGAGTTTGTTAACTCCATTGGCAACAACTCTAAGGGCATCAATATCCAGTCCGGAATCTGTCTCGTCAAGAATAGAAAGTTTTGGTTCTAACATTGCCATTTGAAAAATTTCATTTTTCTTTTTCTCACCACCTGAAAAACCTTCGTTGACAGAGCGATTAGTAAGACGAGAATCTATTTCAACAAGTTTCTTTTTATCGCGCATTAATTTTAAAAAGTCTTGAGCTGACAAAGGTTTTAAGTTGTGATATTTGCGGTGTTCGTTTACGGCTGTTCTCATAAAGTTAACCATACTTACACCGGGAATCTCTATCGGATATTGGAAACTCAAAAACAATCCTTCTTTTGCCCTTTCTTCAGGGTTAAGGTCAAAAATGTTTTTCCCGTTAAAAAGTATTTCTCCTTCTGTAACTTTAAAAATCTCTCTTCCTGCCAAAACGGCAGCGAGTGTGCTTTTGCCAGAACCGTTTGGTCCCATTATTGCATGTACTTCACCGGGTTTTACTTCCAGATTAATGCCGTTTAATATTTTTTTTCCATCAATTGATGCATGCAAATTTTTTATACTTAACATGTTTGTTTTTTTTTAATTGATAATCTTTTTTTAGTTTTAATTTTTAACAATAATTCCTCCGCCAACAAGGTCTTCATTTTCATAAAAAACAGCTGACTGTCCCGGAGTTATTGCTGAAACATTATTATTAAAAGTTATTTTAACTCTATCGTTTGTTTTAGTTATTTTACTCAAAACCCCTTTGCTGCGATAACGTATTTTAGTATTTAGCACAACATCTTCGGGCAACGTTTTATATTTTATTAAATTTATTTCGTTAATAAACAATTCGCGTTTTAGTAAATCTTCTTTAGTGCCAAGTGTAATTGTGTTTTTTTCTGCATTAATATCAACAACATACAATGGGTGACCAACAGCAATTTCTAAACCTTTTCGTTGCCCTATTGTATAAAACGGATGACCTTTGTGTTTTCCTAAAATTTTACCATCGGTTGAGATAAAATTGCCGGAACCAACAGTTTTATCAAGGTCTTTAACATTGTTTTTTAGAAATGAGCGATAGTCATCATCAGCAATGAAGCAGATTTCCTGACTTTCTTTTTGTTGTGCAAGATATTCGAAACCAAATTTTTTTGCCATTTCCCGAATTTCTTCTTTTTTGTACTTGCCTAGAGGGAATATGGTTCTTTTAAGCTGTTCCTGATTTAATTTCCATAAAAAATATGACTGATCTTTATTCTCGTCAACACCTTTCGAAAGAATAAATCTTTTGTCTTCTTCTCTTATTTGGGCGTAGTGACCGGTTGCAAGTAATTCGCAGTTTAATTCATCTGCTTTTTCAAGCAAACGACCCCACTTAATAATTGGGTTGCAAAATACACAAGGGTTAGGTGTTATTCCTGATAGATAATTATCAATAAAATTTTTTATTACAGTTGTCTTAAAATCTTCTCTTAAGTCAAGCACATAATGAGGTATATTAAGTTTTTCAGCCAAAATTTTTGCATTAACAACATCATCGGCATTTTCAATATTTTTATCAGGCGCAAGCCATGAAACAAAAGTAACACCCACAATCTCGTATCCCTGCTCTTTTAGAAGCATGGCAGTAACCGAACTGTCAATACCACCACTCATTGCTATTAGAATTCTTTTTTTTTTCATTTTATCTTTATCTTTCGAACTCTTACTTTCAACTTTCAATCTCGAAGTATCGGGATTTCGCTATCGCTCAACTTTA
>QMPG01000180.1 GCA_003648455.1 Bacteroidota bacterium | reverse complement strand
GCTTTTATGTATGAAACAGAAAGAATACCTGATGTGAAATTTGCTGTTTGGTATTTGAGAATACGAGAAACAATTAGTCCTTTTGATGGAGTTTTGAAAATTGAAAAAATTTTAGTTTGGGATAAAGAAGAAGAGGACGGATTAGATAGTGACGAAATTGATTTAATTAGTGCAAACATTATCAATGAACGTAATCCTGTTTGTTATGGTCAAGATAATAGATGGGCAAAACATTTATACCCAGTTTTTTTAACTGAAAAATATATTAAGAGTAAATACCTAAGTGATACTCACTTTATTAACTTATTTTAACCATGGGAAAAGTAATAGGAAAAGTAGCAGCAACTGAAAAAGCACCAACAACAATTGATGGTTTTTATTTTTGGACTGATAAAAAACGAATATTAAATCCGTTTGATGTTGTAAAGGTCGACCATATTGATAATTCAATAACTTATGGTGTGATTGAAGAAATATCTCATATTACTGATTCGTCAAGTTATTTAAGTAATTTTATTTCAAGTGATTTTGGAGATGTGGAGTTAAAATCTAATATGCACAGAATAGGAATGAATTACGTAAAAGCAAAAGTTGTTGGTAACAATGATAATATTTATACGCCAGTTCTTGATGGAAGTAGAGTAAGTTTAGCTGGTGAATCTGAAATATTACAGGCTCTTGGTTTAGATAAGATTAAACATCCTATGCCTTGTGGCTATATTGAAATGTATAGAGGTGAGGATAAAAAAATATTACCTGTTAATTTTAATTCTCAGTTTTTAATTGGACCAGAAGGTGCACACCTAAATATTTCAGGAATTTCAGGTCTTGCCGCAAAGACTTCATATTCAATGTTTTTATTAAAAGCTATTCAAGAAAAATATGGAAATAAGACTAATGAAACAGACGATTCTGTTGCTTATGTAATTTTTAATGTAAAAGGAAGAGATTTATTAGCGATTGACGAGCCAAACACAGATTTAAGTGATGAAGATAAAAGAGTTTATAAAGAGATGATGAATTTAAACACTCAACCTTTTGAAAATGTAAAATATTTTTATCCTTATGCAGAGCAAACGCCATCAAAAACATTTAGTTATGGTGAAAAAAATGATATTGAAGCACAAATTGATAATGACAAAGCATTTAGATATAAATATATCTATGAAGAAGATAAATTTAATTTAGAACTTCTATTTGCAAATATTGAAGATTCGTCAGGAACAATGGAATCTATTGTAAACTTTATAATAAATGACCAAGGAGGGTTCGGAGAAGTTGCAAGTTGGAAAGAATTAGAAAACAAAGTTGCTGAATATACAAAAGCAGGAAGAAGTGGGGATAAAGATATTTCCGTAATGAGTTGGCGTAAATTTAAGAGAATAATAAATAAATCATTATCACATCCAATTTTTCAAAAAAGAATAGTTGGAGAAAACAATGAAGTAAGACTACAAGATGCAATTACAAATATTAAGAAAAATGAAGTTCAAGTAATTGATATTGCTAAACTTGACCAAGACACACAAGCTTTTGTCTTTGGTGATGTTATAAGAGCAATTTATGATTTAAAATTAGGTCAAGATAATAGAAATGAAAAAGATATTCCTTCTAAAATTGTTGTTTTTATAGATGAATTAAATAAATATGCATCAAAGGATATTCCTAAAAACTCACCTATTTTAAAACAAATATTAGATATTTCAGAAAGAGGACGTTCTCTTGGTATAGTATTGTTTTCAGTTGAACAATTTAAAAGTGCAATTCACGATAGAGTTAAAGGAAATTGTGCAACTCACGCTTTTGGTAGAACAAATGCTATTGAAGTATCAAAACCTGACTATAAGTTTGTTCCACCTGTTTATAAAAATATGATGACAAGACTAACCCCAGGTGAGTATATTTTGGAACATCCTGTATTTCGTTCATTATTAAACATTAAATTCCCTAAACCACTATATAAACAGTTCCCTAATGGATAATAAGACAAAAATAGGTAAAGACGTAATAGAATCACTTACAACCTCAATGTATGATGACCACAGGTCTATTTATAGAGAGTATATTCAGAATTCAGCCGACCAGATTGATATTGCTTTTGAACAAGGGTTTATCAAATCAAAAGAAGAAGGGAAAATTGAAATAAAAATTAATAAAAATGAGCGGAGTATTTCAATATATGATAATGGTACAGGTATTCCCCATGAAAAAGTTTTACCAATCTTAAAAAATATAGCACAAGGTGTTAAAGATAGGGCAAAACATAAAGGTTTTAGGGGAATAGGACGTTTAGGAGGATTGGGCTATTGTGATAAATTAGTTTTTGAAACGAGTTATTATGGGGAGACCGAAAAATCTATTTTAACTTGGGATGCAAAACAACTTAGAACAATTTTTAATGATAGGAGTAAAAAAGAAGATGCTATTGAAGTTATAGATACAATTACTTCATTAAAGATTATCAATGCAAAAGCAAAAGAACGGTATTTTAAAGTAACACTTGAAAATGTATCAAATGACATTTTGCTTGATAAAGATAATATTCATAATTATTTATCAATGATAGCCCCTGTTCCATATAAAAAAGGTTTTTTCTATGAAAATGATATTTACGAAAAAGCAAAAGAATATGACTATTCAATTGATGAGTATAATACATATTTAAATAACAATCAAATATTTAAAGAATATACAACATCTGTTTATGAAGGAGATAAACAGAACAATAAGAAAAAAATAGACCAAATATTTGACATTGATTTTTTTGAAATAAGAAATTCCTATAATGAATTATTGTGTTGGGGATGGTTTAGCAATTCTAAGTTAAAACAACAAATGCCAGAAATTAATATAGCAAGAGGTTTAAGGTTAAGAAAAGGAAATATTCAAATAGGAGACGAGAATAGACTTGCAGACTTTTTTGTCATTAATAATATTCAAGATAAAAGATTTTCTTTTTATTTTTTCGGGGAGATATTTGCTGTATCAACAGATTTAATACCCAATGCTCGAAGAGATAATTTTATTGAAAATAAAGTATTCAAGAAATTTGAAAAGGAATTAAGAATTGAATTTAAAAAGTTAAAGGATTTTTGTTATTTGTCATCAAACATAAGAAGCGAGGAAAGAAAGATTGAAAAATTATCAGATGCACAAGAAGAATTTAAAAAGAAGATAGAGAGAGGTTTTACAAAACCTGCGGAAAAAAAGGAATATGAAAAAAAGTTAGAAAAAATAAGTCAAGATGCAATAAATGCTAGAGAAAAGATTGAGAAAATAAAATCAAAAGTTTCTGCTGATGAGAGTAAGAAAAAATTAGTTGATAAATTAGTTTCAGAAATTAAAGAAGAAACTGTAATAATTAATAATGATGTTCAGAATAATAAAATACCTTTAATGACAGATAATCTGCCAAATTTCAATAGAAAGGACAGAAAATTAACAGGTAGAATACTTTCAATTATTGACACTGTTTTACCAAAAGAATTAGCAGAAACAGTGAAACAAAAAATAATAGAAGAACTTAACAAATAGTTGTGTTGATGAAGAAAAGGAATGTTCTTTTATTGGAACCAAATTATAAAAATAAATACCCCCCAATTGGGTTAATGAAACTTGCTACATATCACAGGAAACTCGGTGACAATGTTGTGTTTTATAAAGGTGATTTAAAAGAGTTTATGTTAAATCAAATTAGTATTGAATTAATTGATAAACTTACCGAAATTGATAGCGATGTAAAATGGGCAGAATACAAAAAAGAAATCATTGAGTTTTTAAAAAAAAGCAATAAGGAATCATTAAACATATTAATCAAACTGTCTAAATACGAATTACTTGTATCTAATTGGTTGATTTCATATAAAGATTATTACAAGAAAAAACAATATTTAGAAAATCCTAAATGGGATAGAATATGTATAACAACCTTATTTACCTTTAATTGGAAAGTTACAATTGAAACAATAGAGTTTTCTAAGAAAATAATTAAAAATCCTAACCAAATATTTATTGGTGGTGTTTTAGCAACAGTTCTTGCTGATGATGTAGAGAAAGAAACAGGCTTAAAAGTTCATAAAGGTCTATTAAATAAAAAAGGTGATTTAGATGATAACAATATCATTATTGATGAATTACCTCTTGATTATTCAATATTAGATGAGATTGATTATAAATATCCTGAAAATAATGCATATTACGGTTATATGACAAGAGGATGTGTTCGCAAGTGTTCATTCTGTGCTGTTTGGAAGATAGAACCTAAGTTTAACCCATATGTATCATTAAAGAATAAGATTGAAAAAACTAAGAAAGAATTTGGGGACCAACGAAATTTATTATTATTGGATAATAATGTTTTAGCTTCTAAAAAGTTTACTCAAATTATTGAGGAAATAAAGGAAAGTGGTTTTGTTAAAGGTGCAAAATTTATAAATCCCAATTATTTAGATATTTCAGTAAGAAACTTAAAAAAAGGAATTAACGATATTGCATATATCAAAAAAACCTATGAGCAATTACAATATTTATTGAATAAACTTAAAGGTGAGCATCAACAAGATTTTTATGATTTATTAGATGAATTTAATTTGTTGACTTTTAACACCGTAACAAAATCTAGTATAATAAAAATATATCCTCAAATAAAAGAACTTTATGAGAAATATAGGAATAAAGCACCAAAATTAAGATATGTTGATTTTAATCAAGGACTTGATGCAAGGCTTTTGACAGAAGAAAAAATGCAATTATTAAGCGAGATTCCCATTAAACCACTTAGGATTGCATTTGATAGTATGGTTTATAAAGAGACATATACTAAGGCTATTAGGTTAGCGGCAAAACATAAAATTAGGAATTTGTCTAATTATCTGTTGTATAATGAAAAAGACGAACCAAAAGAATTGTATCAACGTCTCGAAATTAACATACTTTTGTCTGAGGAATTAGATATTAATATTTATTCATTTCCAATGAAATTTCACCCAATTAATGGAGAAAAACATTTAAACAGAAGTTATTTAGGTGAGAATTGGAATAGGAAATACATTAGAGCAATTCAGACAATATTAAATGCAACAAAAGGAAAGATAGGAAGAGGAAAATCGTTTTTTTATAAAGCATTTGGTAAAGATCTAAACGAATTTGAAAAAATATTATTAATGCCCGAGCCATATATATTATTTCGGTTCTTTTTTGAAGAATACGGATATACAAAGGATTGGTGGGATGAATTTGAAAACTTTGAGGAAGTAGAAAAAGAAAAAATTATACTAATTATTCATAACAATGAATTTAAAGAATTTAACAGAAATGATTTGAAAAAGGAATCTGTTGAATTTATTAAGAAACATTATTTGATTAGTAGAGAAGAAATTAAAAATCCAAATTCAAAATATTATAAAGAAAAGAAAGAATATGATTTAAAGCCAACGCTAAAAGCCATACACATTTCCAAGTCGCTCGAAAAGCCAGCCGCACAAGCCAAAACTTGTCAATAAGTATGTCTTTTGCCAACGCACCGAAAAAAATGAAAACTGCAGCAAATTTGAAAGATAAAATGATTGAAAACAATGAATGCCAGTGGGTAACAACAAATATACGGCATTTGGCAGATAGTACTAAAAATGAAAATTATGGTAATAAATAAAATTTACGGTAACTTGAAAATGATGCGTTTCAAAATGCCAAACGCCGCATATTCAAACCGTTAGCAACAAAGCGAAGACCCACCGCACATTTAAACACATTTGGTTTTTTGCCAACACACGTAGCTAATAAAAAAACCAAAAGAGTTTAAATTTTGCCTACGCACAAAAGACAACAAGACAAATATCATAAAAATTAAATAATTTTTGATTATTAATTAATTAGAGTAATTTTACCAAATACAAACAAAAATGAAAAAAGCAAAACCTAAAGCCTGTAAAACTCTTCATTGTCTGGGCAAAAATAAGTTTGATCCGATTTGGCTTTCTATGCTATAATAGAAAGCCAAACAAAACAAAAGCATAATTACAAATCTGTTTTCCAGCTACAATTGTACTCCTGCCTTAAGGTTGAAAAATCGAACCTTTTTGCTGTATATACAATTATTACTGTACAAATTACTGATTAATTGACAATTAAGAAGTTTAGTATTAATGTTATGCGAAGTCTGTAGATTCATTTTCGAAAAAATGATTTATAGTTTAATAAACCATCGAATAAAAAACACTAAAACCAAATAAACCAAGTAACAACTAAAATTTTGGAAAAATGAAACGTAAAAAATTATTTACTTATTTCAGTCTTGCAATTGTGATTGCAACAAGCATGATTATTTATTCTTGTCAAAAAGAACAAACAGGAATTGACAAATCAGAAAATCAAACAGGACAATCTTTTAAAGACGCACAATTAGAAAAAAGGATTATTGCTTTTAGAGATAAAATAGACCTAATCCGTGAAAACCCATCATTAAAATCGGGTACTGACCCTATGGAAGTTGACAGTGCCGTTTGGTTTTTTGAAGCAACTTCTAATTTAACTTATGGCGATGCTAGTACAACCTCAGATGAATATATTATTGATTCATCGTTTATTGATGTT
>QMPG01000179.1 GCA_003648455.1 Bacteroidota bacterium | reverse complement strand
TTTTCATATAAATTTATCCAAATTTTCTTGAATTATCCCGATAGTACTTCAAAAATTTGGATAAATTTCTAAAGAAAAATAATTGAAGCTGTGATAATATCTTATATCGAACTCAGGTTAATATTAACTTGTCCTTTCAGGACGTCAAAATAATCTATAATCTAACCCGAGGCGTTGCCATCGGGCTAAATTAAATTGGGCTTTCAGCCCGGATTATAATGATTCTCCACAACTTTTTAAAGTGTTCCCTATTCAATTCGTTTTTGCATGAAAAAGCGGGTTAAGATATCTTAGTCCTTCAGACTATTTGTGTTTTTTTTAAGCCAAGAAAAACGAATTCGAAATTTTTCAAATTCTAAACAGCTGCATGTTTTTTATATTTACAAAAATGTTAAATTAAAAATTAATTCAACACAATTTTTTTTGTAATAACTTGCTCATTATCATTAACTTCGAGGAAATAAATACCTGAAGTTAAACTGCTATTATTAAAATAGACGGTGTTAATACCTGAAAATATTTTCTTCTTAATCTTTACTAAAACACGTCCATAAACATCAATAAATCGAATAATAATTTCATTATCGTTAGTAGCATTAAGAGAAAATTTAATTGTTTTATTTGAATTATCTACATTTAGCTTTTTAATCTCCAAACTTTCTTTTCCTGAAAGTGTGCAAGAAACTTGAATAATATCTGAATAAATATATCTACCGTCATAATCCGTTTGTTTCAATCTGTAATAAATAATTGGATATTCATTATTTTCAAATGAATTATCAACAGCCGAATAATTTAAAATAGAATTACTAAAACCTGCACCGGGAACAGTTGTAAAGACTTCAAAATTCTTTGCATCAAAACTCTTTTCAATAGTAAAGTAATCGTTATTTTCTTCAGATGCTGTTGACCAGTTTAGTGTGATAATATTTTTATTACATTGAGCATTAAAATTAATTAATTGAATTGGTAAAGAAAAAGGAGTTGTAGCAATAGCATACTCGGAGAAACTCGTAAACCCTGTACGTTGAGCATATCCACTTGCGACTGTTCTACCGGCAGCATCTTCAGCAGGTATTGCGGTTGAAGAATAGAAACTATCCCAATCTTTATAATCGGTTGATCCGGTTGGACGTTTTAACACACCAAACTTATTATCGGTTAAATTACTTGACTGATTACCAAAATACAAATTAACTCCATAAGAACCTCCAGAAAGAGTATTATCAGGAGAGATATCCCAAACAGCTCCTTCAACTACATTCGTATATGGATTACCATTACTTTGAACAGTAACAAGGTTTTCATCAACATTGTCTCCCGATTCAGTAACAGCATTAACAGAAGTTGTTAAATCAGAAATACCAGTAATATTATTGTTAATAAAATCTAATTTATAATAGTCAGTAGTTGCAGTTCCTAATCCCACAGGAAAAGAATAGGTATCGGTATTTGAAGCAATTGCTCGTTTTAAATAACCATAAATAAAACTATTATTAGCACCACCAATTAAGCTTCCTGCAGAAGTATTTGACATATATACCTTATTAGCTCCTGTACTAATAACACCTTCGGTAAGTGTTAAATTATTTGAAATATTCAAATCATTTGATAAAGCAACTTTTTCTGCAGTTTTATTAATCTCAAAATTATAAAAATCGGTAGTTCCCGATATTGTTTGAGCAGAAGAACCCTCAAAAGAAACTGTTCCTTGTCTTTTTGTAAATGTTCCATTTGATGTAATATCAAAATTCCCTTTTACAGTAAGCTCACGATTATCTGTGCTAACATCAAGATCACCTTTTGTTATGGTAAGATTATTAACAGTTATTGGTGAATTAAGAGTAAACTTATCAGTTGAATTTGTTTTATTAATCTCAACATTTGTTAATACCTCAGGTTGTCCTCCATCAATAGTAATAATATTTGAACCAAGTGCATAGCCGGCAATCTCTTCACCGCTTGCAGCACTACTATTAAACTCAGATTTTCCTTCGTGTGTAAAATACCAACGGCTTAGCCAAGGTGAAAAAGTAATACACGACATTTTACCTAATCCATCGGAGGTGAAAGAAAAATCGGCAAAATCAGTAACATCCATTGTAGTTAGATTAACACGACGAAATCTATCCTCATCTTTCATCTTATAGATTAGATAATAATCTTCACCATCATACTCACCAAAACCCCAAGTAGCCCAACTTTCTGATATTTCCATTTCGGGTGTAATATTTTTAAGTCCCATATTCTTAACAGTACCACTTTGTATATCAATAACATACATAGCTTCTGAGCCCGAATCATTATCTGCAAAAATACATACGAAACCATATCCGGGATAAATTCCTGTTCTGTATGTCCATGTCGTTCCTGTTCCAGAAACATATCTTTGTCCTCCGTAACAAGTAATAGTTGTAGAATTGCCATCTTCATCAATAAGAGGAATAGTTGTACTACTTATGTTAAGATCCTCATCCATCTCTTTTAATGAAGTTATTGTAAATTGTTCAACACTGTCATAGCTATTTGTTGAATAATGGTTATCAACAGCAGGACAAATAGGAACTGTACCATCACCATTAATAACAGAATTTCCCCAAAGAGTGTAAAGTTTCCCTGTTAATAAATCACTAAACATACCGTCACGTCTAACACCCATTGATGTAACTCCAGAAAGGTCAGAAGCATTCATTCTCACAGTGTTATCATCACCCGTAATATACAAATAATCTTTTGTTACTGCTATTCCTCCACGGTAATCACCGGCAGTTGAAGTAATATCGCCAGTTGTGCTTGAGCCGTCAGCAGATAATCCATCAATAACATATACAGAATTTGTATAAGCCGACAAAGTGCTTGAAGCACCTTCAAAAACTACTGTTCCTGAATTACCATTGTATGTACCAAAATAATCGTTCCAATCACCAAAAACAGATAAATCAAACGAACTGTTATTTATAACACCTCCTGTTTCGAATGTAATATTTTTAACTGTAGATGCTGCATCAATAGTTGGTTGATTTGCACCTGGATCAACAACAGGAATTAATACATTTTTTGAATTATCGGGCACACCATTACTCCAGTTTCCCGAATTGCTCCAATCAGAATTTGTTGCTCCTGTCCACTCTGTATATGTGTTAGGGTCAATAGTAGTAAAAGAAATAATTGGACAACTTGAAGCAGTATGACCTGAATTATAAGGCACAACCTGAAGATAATAAGTTGTATTTGCAGTCAAATCAGAATTAATATAATAAGCGGTACTTTTAGTTTCTTCTCCATTTAGAAGATTTGTTGGTGTTGATGAGCCACCTCCATCTGTACCAAGATACAATTTGTAACCTAAAGCATTATGTGTTTTTTCCCAAACAATAATAGGGTTCTGAGAAATTTCAGTAGCACCATCAGTAGGATATGTGATATTTGTACTATTAACACTTCCCATACCTGTTAATACAATATCATCAACAGTAAATGGAGGATTAGAACCTGAAGCACCATCATTTATCCATTCAAAACCAAGATAAAATGAATTATTATCTAATGTTGAGATATCAAGATTTATTACATGGTGAGTAGAGCTTTCAGAATCAAATTCTTCATCACTAAAGTAATCCCAATCATTTCCATCATATGAATACATAATCATTCCATAGTCACAATCAGCTTCTCCTTCACATTTCCTTGAAAAACTGAGGCGAAGGTCATAATAACCGGAAGCATCTATTTTAGTATTATAAAAAGCAAGTTTATCACAATCATCAGAATTATCATAACTATAATAATTTGATCCATCATTAATTGTTAATGAGAAAGAACCATTTAATGGAGAAGCATCTGAAAAGCCCCAAGAGTTATCAGAATCTCCACCTGAGAAAGTTCCTGTAGCCCAACCTTGCGGTGTATTTGAAATTAAAGATTCTGTTTTAGTTTCAAAATCTTCTTGATAAAGAGTATCTTGTGAAAAAATTGTTATTGCAATAAAAGAAAAAAACAATAAAAAAAGTAATTTATTTATGTTCATATTGTAAAATATTAATACTTAAGATTAATTTTGTAACAAAAAAATTAAAGCAAATTTATTGCAATAAAAAATGAAATACAAAAAAACTTTAGACTTCTTATTTAGTCAACTGCCAATGTACCAGAGAATAGGCAAAGCAGCCTACAAAGCTGACTTAAACAACACATTGTCTTTAGATAAATATTTTGATTATCCTCACAAAAAATTTAAAAGCATTCATGTTGCAGGTACAAATGGCAAGGGTTCTGTTTCACATTGCCTGGCTGCAATATTGCAAACAGCCGGATATAAAGTTGGCTTATACACTTCTCCACATTTAAAAGATTTTAGAGAAAGAATAAAAATCAACGGGAATAAAATTTCTAAAAAAAATGTAGTTGATTTTGTTGAAAACAATAAAGATATTATTGAAAAAATAAAACCCTCTTTTTTTGAAATTACTGTTGCAATGGCATTTGACTATTTTGCCAATGAGAATGTTGATATTGCAGTGATTGAAGTCGGTATGGGTGGTAGATTAGATTCAACAAACATTATTAGCCCAATTGCTTCAATAATAACAAATATCAGTCTTGACCACACTCAATTTTTGGGCGATACAATTGAAAAAATTGCTTATGAAAAAGCCGGTATAATAAAACAAAATATTCCTGTTGTGATTGGAGAAACACAAGAACTCACAAAACCTGTATTTATAAAAAAAGCAAATGATGTAAACACAAAAATTTATTTTGCCGACAATAAATATTCTGTTGATTACTCTATGCAAAGCACTGATAACAAACAAATAATCAACGTTTTAAAAAACAACGAACTTATTTATAAAAATCTTAAAATTGACTTATTGGGGCTGTATCAGAAAAAAAACCTTATTACTGTTTTGCAAGCTGTTGACATCATAAAAGAGAAAGGGATTAACATTGAAACTGAAAATATATATGACGGACTTAAAAATGCAAGTACAATAACAGGATTACTCGGCAGGTGGCAGATACTTGGTAACAATCCTTTAATAGTATGCGATACCGGTCATAATGTAGATGGTATAAAAAATGTTGTTGCTCAAATTAAGAATACTGCATATAAAAAACTTCATTTCGTGATTGGTTTTGTTAATGATAAAAATATTGATAAAGTTTTATCTCTATTGCCAAAAGATGCAACATATTATTTTACACGAGCAAGTATCCCAAGAGCATTAGACGAAAATATTTTAACAGAAAAAGCACTTGCTAACGAATTACACGGCACGACATATCACACAGTAGAAGACGCCTTAAATGCTGCAAAAAATAATTCTGATAAAGATGATTTAATATTTATTGGTGGTAGCAATTTTGTTGTTGCTGAAGTGGTATAGACGGTTTCTGGGTTTACTGAAATTATCCACGGATTACACGTATTTACACGAATGTTATTTTCTTAAAGTGTCCACTGATTGCACAGATTACAATGATTTCTCTTGTAATTTATGGCATTTGGATATTTATAATCATT
This sequence comes from Bacteroidota bacterium, assembly GCA_003648455.1. The sequence goes on along the minus strand of QMPG01000179.1, from coordinate 1,093 downwards.
GATTACCTTTGAGCAATAAATGACGTGCAATAAACAACTACTATACGAATAATAATTTAAGATAAATTCAAAACAAAATATCATTTTTTAATAGATGCACTTAAAATTTTGGAATTTTTCTTATAATTGAATTGTCAAACATTAAAATTTATTCTTTACTTTTGAATAAACATCAATTATTAATTTCAAAAAAATATTTACCATGAAAACAAAATCGTTAATTATCTTAATCAGTCTTTTTAGTTTTATCTTATTATCATTCAAGAACGACAAACCTGCATATCAGATGTTTGACAAACAAGGCAATCAAATTGTTTATTCAGAAATGATAAATAAGATAAAAGATGCCGACATAGTTTTTTTTGGCGAACTGCACGACAATCCTATTTCACATTGGATGGAAAAACAAGTTACCATAGATTTATATCAACAACGAAAAGCTGATTTACTATTAGGTGCAGAGATGTTTGAATCAGACAACCAACTGATTTTAGATGAATATCTTAGCGGATATAGTAATACAAAAACATTTGAAGCTGAAGCAAGATTATGGCCAAATTACAAAACCGATTATAAACCTTTAATTGAATTTGCAAAAAACAACAAACTAAAATTTATTGCTACAAACATACCTCGTCGTTATGCTTCGCTTGTTCATAAAAAAGGCTTTGAAGGAATAACTAAATTATCTGCTGAAGCAAAAAAATATATTGCACCCACGCCAATAAATTATGATGAAAACTTAAATTGCTATAAACAAATGATGAATATGGGTGGTGCCATGAAATCACATGTAAACAAAAATTTCCCAATGGCACAAGCTGCTAAAGATGCAACAATGGCTCATTTTATTTTACAAAACTGGAAAAAAGGCAAACTTTTTATTCATTATAATGGAAGTTATCACTCAGATAATTATGAAGGAATAGTTTGGCATTTGAAACAACAAAACAAAAATTTAAATATTGTAACAATCACCACAGTATTGCAAAAAAATATTGATGTTTTGGAAGATGAAAATAAAAACACAGCAGATTTTATTTTTTGTGTGCCTGAAGATATGACTAGAACTTATTAACCTGAGTTCAATTAA
>QMPG01000178.1 GCA_003648455.1 Bacteroidota bacterium | reverse complement strand
TCGATATAAGTAAAGGTTTATTAACAAAAGCACAATCAAGATTTATAAATAAGGGTTTTAAAAACCTTAAGTTGTACAATGCAAGTGCCGATGATTTGCCTTTTAGCAGCAATACTTTCGATTTTGCAATATGTAATTTATCGTTAAATTTTTTTGACAATCTTGAATTGTTCACAAAAGAATTGAGGGATGTGTTAAAAATAAATTCTACATTTTTTTGCAGCGTTCCTATACCGGAGAGAAAACCGGCAAAGAGTAAAATCAGGGGTGTGCTTTCGTCGGAAGTTCAGCTAATATTAAATTTTGAAAAATATGGTTTCGAATATGTGAAAAAACCATATAGAAACGGAGCAGTGCTGTATTTTGCTGCGGTTTTGAAAGAAAAATAATTTTTTCACAAATTTTATATTCTTGAAAAATAGAAAAGAGAAAAGTAAAAAATGCTTTTCTCTTTTGATTCAAAATAAAGGTTTATTAAATTTATGAAAAATTTTAGTAATTTGATGAAGCATCCCATTTTAGAAAATATTTGGAAAACAGTCTCTTATTTGTTTTTACTTTCTGTTATAACTTATTTTTATTATTTGCTTTCGGCTAAAATTTTTAATTCCGGCAGTTCAATAATATTGGCAGACACAGCAATTAGTTTTCTTTTTATTGGCTTGATGAATTTAGGTCTTTGGTTTTATATTTTTTACAATCAGTCAAAATCGCAGGATGTCTTTCGCTTAATTATACAACAACTTACAGTTTCGGTTATATATTCATTAATTTGGTTTGTCTCGTCGAGTGTGGCTTTGCTTTTCTTTATTCAAAATCAGGATACTTATTACATTTTTTTGCAAAAAACATTTGAGGTAAAATTTTTTATTGGTTTAATGATATATTTTATAATGATGTTTTTTTATAATGTAGTCATTATCAGTAAAAAGAATAAAACAAATATTGAACAAAGACGTGAGTTATCATCAATGCTTCAGCAAGAAGAATTGAACAGTTTGAAGGCTCAGATAAATCCTCATTTTTTATTTAATAGTTTAAATTCTATCAGCTCGCTGGTTTACGACAATGCCGACGATGCTCACGAGGCAATTGTTAAATTGTCCGATTATTTCAGATATACTCTTACTTTATCGAAAAATCAATTTACGAAAGTGAAAGAAGAGCTTGGAAATGTTGAACGATATTTTGAGATAGAAAAGATAAGGTTTCCCGAGAAAATGAAAATTAATTATAATATAGATTCCTCTTGCGATGATTTTTTAATACCGGTTTTAATTCTTCAGCCTATAGCCGAAAATGCTGTTAAACACGGAGTTTATCAAAATATTGAAAAGTCGGTGATTGATATTAAGCTTAGAAACAATGAAGAGTTTTACACAATAGCGTTTAAAAATAATTACGAAAATTCATCAACAAAAGCTGTTGGCACATCAACGGGAATAGAGAATATTCGCAAACGATTAAGATTGATTTATAAAAGAAATGATTTGTTATCGATTAATAAGACAGAAAATACATTTGAAGTAGAAATTGATTTTCCTAAAAATATTGAGTGATGGAAAGTGCCAAAATAAAAGTAATAATTGTTGACGACGAAGAACCGGCACGAAAACTTATTGCTAATTTTTTGAAAGAAAATCCCGATTTTGAAATTATTGATGAGTGTGCTGATGGTTTTTCAGCAGTAAAAAAAATTAATGAATTGCAGCCCGACCTTGTTTTTCTCGATATTCAAATGCCCAAATTAACAGGTATGGAGGTTCTCGAATTGCTCGACAATATTCCTCTTATTGTTTTTGTTACTGCCTATGATGAGTTTGCTGTTAAGGCTTTTGAGCTTAATGCGATTGATTATTTGTTAAAACCATATTCGAAAAAACGTTTTGCCGAAACTCTTGAGAAAGTAAAAGATAAATTTCACAAGAAAATAATACCTTCCGAAAAATACGACAATTTAAAAAAATCAATTAATCACAAAAAAAATACCGAAAGAATAGCAGTTAAAAACCGTTCCAAAATAGAAGTAATTCCTGTTGAACAAATTATGCTTTTTGAAGCTCAAGACGACTATGTGCAAATTTATTCCAACAAGTCAAAGTATTTAAAAAAAATGACAATGAAATACCTCGAGGCTCATCTTAATAAAGAAATATTTGTTCGTGTTCACAGGTCATACATAGTTAATATAAACTTTATTGAACGAATAGAAAAAGCCGAAAAAGAAAGCAATTACATTATTATGAAAAATAATATTGTAGCCAAAGCCAGCAAATCGGGCTATAATCTGCTTAAGGGAAAACTCGATTTGTAAGTTTTTTTTATTTCAACAATATGAGTTTAGTGTTAGCTATCTCATTATTGTTTAAGAGTAATTTGGCGAAATATATTCCATTAGGGAAATTTTTGCCATCCCAGTTCATTGAGGTTTGTCCCTTGCTTATTTTTTTAGAGAACACTTGTTGACCTTGTATGTTTATAATTTTAATCTCTTGTAAACCGTTTGATGTTTCGAAAGAAAATTTGGTTGTTGATTGAAAAGGATTAGGATAATTTATTAAATGAGTTTTTGTTTGGTGCATTTCGTTAACACCCACATTTTCGTTCATCATAATTTTTAGTCCCACCGGTCGGTGATCTGATATGTCTCTGTCATATTCTGACCAGCCGCCATTTATATATTCATCTATTTTAATTGTCTGAATAACAGACGCTTCGTTCTGCAGTTCATCAAAAAGTTCGTTAGTAATTAAAATATGGTCGAGGTGTGAAGGCCACGATGGATAAGACCATCCGGAACTGCTGCCCTTTGCAATATTAAAATCAGCAAAATAATAATTCTCATAATCATTAATTATTGATTGAAATACATTGTTCTCGCTTTTGTCGGTTAAAATATCGTTTAAATCACCTAAAACAATTACGTTTTCATCAGCAAAATTTGTGTCAATATATTGTTTCAATAAATTAGCTGCATTATATCTTCTTGTTTCCTCATCATCTTGATTATCAAGATCAAGAATACCATCGCCACAACACTTAAAGTGATTGTTTATCACAATAATTCTTTTATCCATAAAGCTCAAATCCATAACCATAGGAGAGCGCGGATAAATTTTCCAATAAGGTTGAGAAGTGTATATTTCATAAATACTATCAATTTGAATAGTATTGGGATTGTAAATATAAGCTAAACCGGCAAACCACGATGATTTTAAATAACCAACATAATTTTCGAGGCTGTCTGCCATTTTATTAAATTGAACAGTGTCGTCAACTTCTTGAATTGCTATAACATCAACATCTAAAGCTTCAATAATATTTTTCACATTATTTACAGTGATATCTCCATTTTTTGGGAACCACTCAATATTCCATGTCATTACTTCAAATGTTGAATCTGTACCAAATGATAAGTCGTCAAAATTTTGTGCTGTTAATGATGAGAAAGTTATTAATAACAGTGCTATATTTAGTATTCGTTTCATAATTAATAGTTAGTTTTAGTTTGATTTTGTGGCACTTATAATATTGTATTGCCATAATTTTTTTCGGAGTGCAAGATATTGAAATTTTGCACCGATTGTATTTTTTAATGTGATTTTATTTCCATACGATTTACCAAATAAGTGGCGTAATTTCCCGTATTCTAAAGCAAGATTTGCATAAAAATAAAGTATAAAAGAAGAAGGTGATATTTGTTTTGAATAGTTGGATGTTTTAATGTTTTGAAAACCGGAATCAGATAATGTTTCGCTTACTGTTTCTAAATTTTGTATAGAACTAACAGCCCAATTATTAAGCCATGTTTTTAATAATGATTTATTTTTTTCGGTATAATTTTTTTTAGATAAGAATGCATCAGCAATAATAATTCTGCCGTTTGGTTTTAAAATGCGGTGCATCTCTCTCAAAAGTTTATTTGGATTATCTGAATGGCAAAAACTCTCAACAAACCAAACAACATCAAACGAATTATTTTCAAATGGAGTATTGTGAAAATCGGCAACCGAAAAATTAACTAAATCGGAGACACCATGTTGTTTTGCAGCTTGTTCTGCATCAGCAACTTGCTTTTTACTTAATGTAATTCCACAAACATTGCAATTGAATTGTTTTGACAGATAAATAGAACTTCCACCAACACCACAACCTGCATCAAGAACTAAATCACTCGATTTTATATTAATTGTTTTTGCAAGAATTTCATTTTCTTTATAAAGAGCTTGCTTTAGATTGCGAACCCCTTTTACCCAAAAACCATAGTGTAGAGCCAGACAACTATTTAAATGCCAAACATCTTTATATGAAACTTTCGATTTATCATAATATTCGATAATATCTTTTTTATTAATCATATTAATGAAAATGTTTTGTTTCGTTTTTGAAGCTTACGATTGATTTTATTTGCCACAATAATTATATATGTTATTTTGTTTTTAAGAATTCAAAATTAGACAAAAAAAAATAAAGGCAATTTTATTTATTGGGGATATACCAAACATTTTTTTTGAGGTTTATACCACCACCCATTTCATCTTGTATTACTCTGTCAGTAATAAACAATCCTTTTTTTGCCATTTTTTCGAAAGTGTCAATTCCATTATTTGGAAAATTTTGTCGGGTTCGGTGAATATTAAATTTATTTGAGAATTTTTGCTTAAATGCATTTTCAACACCTTCTTTTCCAATCATAAAACCAAGCAAGCCACCCCATGTCGCTGTTGGATTGTCGGAATCCCAGCCGGTTAGAGCCCCAATTTTTATTGTTTCTTTTATATCTCCTTTACCATAAAACAAGCTTATTAGGCTGGCAGAAAAATTTATCCCAGCAGCAAAACAACCGTTGCAATAAAGGTTTTGAGAAGTAATATTGTAGCCGTCTTTCTGATGTATTTGGTATCTTATATATACAGAATCTCTGGTTTGTTCCCATGGTATTCCCGATTCATATTTGCTTTTAACATAGTCGTACATTTTGGCAGCATATGAATTTTGAGGAAGTTGTTTACGAGCCTGTTCTGCAATCCGGAAAATTTGTTTATCTTTTGAAAGAGAATTATCAACTCTTGAAGCTAAAGAGTACATTGTTACATAAAATTCAGAAATCCATGCTGCATTTTTGCGAGCTGTGGTTCTAATAGGAAGATAAGCCATTTTTAAAGCAATGTCGGGACGAGAAGGAGCAAACAAACCAAATATTTCTGTTGTTAGCTGAGCATCAATCATCTCAAAATAAGGATTTATTTCAGGATTGCTTGTTTCGGGAGGCAAAATTCCTACGCTCATTAAATCAAAGGCTTTCTGATTTGAAACCCATAAGAAATTTTCCTCTTCCTTTTTGATGTGTTTTAACCATCCGTCTCTAATTTGCTCACCGGTTAATATGCTTGTTTTGTTAGTGAATAAAAGATGCTGGTACATATATTCAATATCTGTATCATCGTCAGCGCCCCAAATTTCGCCCTCTTGACGAAAAACAAAATTAATGGTAGGTGATAAATCACTTGGTACACCTTCTCCCCATATGCTTGGCTGGTCAGGTTTACCCCAGTTATCTCTTGTGTAAAAGTCACCGGTTTTAATATCTCCAATATTTCCTATTTTGTCCATCTCAGTTACTAAACCTGTCCAGTTTGCAATACACTCCCCAAGCCAAAAGCCATATAACTTGTCGAAATATTCGGCTCGCGAAATAATTATATCTGAAGCCTTTGGTAAATATTTTTTATAATTAAATTCGGGATTTATAATTGTTGCAGATTTATCTCCATTATCTGAATTTTTACATGCAGAGAGTATTATTAAACAATTTATTAATAGATTAGTTAATATTATTTTGAGATGAGTATAATTCATTTTTTTAGATTTTTATAGAATATATTGAACATTCTTTAATAAATACAAAGTTATAATTTTTTTGGTTTATTTTAATTTTCCAACAACTCATAAAGTAAATTTTACAGTTCGGTAAGTTTTTTTTCCCCACCTCTAATTTTATATAAATATTTGCATCATAAAATTAAACGAAAATGAAAGCAAGTATTTTAACATTATTAATTTTTTTATCGGTAACAGGTTTTTCACAAACAACAATTACCGGTAAAGTAACTGACAAAAAAGGAAACTCATTATGTGGTTCAAATATTTTTTTTAAAAATACATATACGGGAGTTTCTGCCGATGCAAACGGTAAGTATTTAATCACAACTGATTTGTTAGGCAAGCAAACAATTGTTGTAAGTTTTATTGGATATAAAACTGTTGAGAAAGAGCTTGTGTTGACAAAGGGAAAAATGAATTTAGATTTTGTGTTAAAAGAGAAACCTAACAGTCTTAATTCTATAAACATTACAGCAGGTGTTTTTGAAGCCAGTGATGAGAAAAAAGGTGTTGCTTTAAAACCTTTAGATATTGTAACAACAGCGAGTTCGGTTGGTGATATTTACGGTGCTTTAAGAACTTTGCCGGGTGTGCAAACTGTTGGTGAAGATGGACGATTGTTTGTTAGAGGCGGAGAGAGTTATGAGACAAAAAATTTTATTGACGGTATGCTTGTGCAGAATTCAAATGCTTATAGTTCGAGTATGCCGGATTTGCCTTCACGCGGAAGGTTTTCTCCGAGTTTGTTTAAAGGAACAAGCTTTAATTCAGGTGCTTACTCGGCAGAATATGGTCAGGCATTATCATCAGC
>QMPG01000177.1 GCA_003648455.1 Bacteroidota bacterium | reverse complement strand
TACCAACAAATTTGGCATTTTTAATAAGCCTAAATTTGGGTACTTCTAATGCGTGGTTTACTTGCGTGAGCTCACCGCCAGCTGGCGGTTCGGTTCCCGATTTACATTCCACTATCCATCGCTTATTCATACAATTCACTTCGTTTTGGCATAAATAAAACGCGTTAACTACCGAAAATTATCTCTGCGTTTTGTTGCATTCTTATTCCTAATCTGTTTTATTAAATACTGCTTAAACTGCCCTTCAGCCATATATAAACTTACTACTTTTTTTGCAGGAAGAATTTTTTTAAATTTCAAATGATATTCTTGCTTTAGGTTTGCCAATTTAATTCCATATTGAATAAAATCATCGGCTACTTTCGCGCTTTCACTGTCTGAAATATTATCTTTGTTTTGATTAAAACTTCGTAATTCTTTGTTTTTTTCTTTATTTAAATTCTCAATTTTATTGTCAAATTCATTATATACCGGCCAAAAATTTTGTGCTTCTTCAGGTGTTAGTTGTAATTTTGAAGTAATAAAAGCAATCTTTTGAGTCTTAATTCTCTCTCTCCTATTATTTGGATTTTGTCCTGATACATCAATAAATTGAAGAACTAAAAAAGATACTATTACTATAAATCTTGCTGTTTTCATTTTATAAAAATTTAAAGTGCATTAACTAAAGTTGAATAATCAATATCATTATCTATTAAATAATCAATAATTACATCATTTTCAGAATTATTCGATATTTCAATATTTGGGTCGTTAACAATAAAGTCAATTAATAAATCCTCGTCGTAATCTGTTTGATTTTGTTCAAAATATTCAGCAATATCATTCGAACTAAGTATGTTTGCTTCTTTATGAGTGTTTAAAATTGAATATGTTACAAAAAAAATTACTAGTATACTAAAAGTAGCAATAAATTGCGGTTTGAGAATAAAAAACAAAAATCTTGAAATAAAAGTAGATGGTTTTTTACTAATCTTCTCTTGAACAATTGTTGGAAAATCCTCAAAGTAATTGTCAGGAACTTTGAAATTGTTTTCCTTTTTTATTTTTGAAAGATTGGGCGCTATTTTTGATAAATCCTCCATAGTTCTTTTTGTATGACTATAATATTAATTAAAAGTTTAATCTAACTAGAATAAAAAGTTCATAAAACTAACAATTCTTGAAATCTTTATTAATTACACGATCCCTTAATATAAGCCTCAATTTTTCTCACAGCATGAAAATACGATGCTTTTAATGAGCCAACCGATGTATCTAAAATTTCTGAAATTTCTTCATATTTCATTTCTTCAAAATACTTCATATTAAAAACTAATCGTTGCTTTTTTGGTAATGACAGTACAGCTTTTTGTAGCTTTAATTGTATTTCATCACCATCAAAATACTCATCACTTTGTAAAGAATTAACAAGCTTGCTTTCAAGGTCAATAATTGGCAATAAAAAAAAATTTCTTTTTTTGTTTAAAAAAGTAATAGCCTCATTTGTTGCAATTCGATAAAGCCAGGTGAATAATTTTGAATCTTCTCTAAACTTATCTAAACCTTTAAAAATCTTAATAAAAGTATTTTGCAAAACGTCATTAGTGTCTTCATGATTAATAACAATTCTGCGAATATGCCAATATAACCTCTCCTGATATTTTCGTACCAAAAGATTAAATGCATAATTTCTTTTATCGTTATTACGAAAAAATGAAAGTAACTCTTTATCAGAGTAATCAGACATATAAATAAGAATTAATTACTTAGTATCAATACAAAAAAATTTAATTTCTCTAATACTATTTACGTTTAATTACTTTTTCGGCAGCTAAAACAATATTCTCGGTATTAATTCCATATTTTGTCAACAGCTCTTCAGTAGTTCCACTTTCACCAAAAGTATCGTTAACAGCAACCATCTCAATTGGTGTTGGTTGTTTTCTTGCCAACAACTGAGCTATGCTGTCACCTAAACCTCCATTCATCATATGCTCTTCGGCAGTAACTACAGCTTTTGTTTTTGCTACTGATTGTAAGACTGCTTCTTCGTCTAAAGGTTTAATTGTGTGTATATTTATTATTTCGGCAGAAATCCCTTTATCTTCTAGAATTTGGCAAGCTTCTAAGGCTTTCCATACTAAATGTCCTGTAGCAAAAATTGTTACATCACTACCTTCATTCATTAAGTCAGCTTTTCCTATCTTAAATTCTTGATTTTCAGGTGTAAAATTAGGCACTTTTGGTCGTCCAAAGCGTAAGTAAACCGGACCATTATGTTTAGCAGCTGCAATAGTTGCTGCTTTGGTTTGATTATAGTCGGCAGGACTAATAACAGTCATATTAGGCAACATTTTCATTAATCCAATATCTTCGAGTATTTGATGAGTTGCACCATCTTCGCCAAGAGTTAATCCGGCATGTGAAGCTGCAATTTTTACATTCTTATTTGAGTAAGCTATTGATTGACGAATTTGATCGTATGTTCGTCCTGAGGCAAAATTAGCAAAAGTACCTGCAAATGGAATCTTGCCGCCAATAGTCATACCGGCTGCTACTCCCATCATGTTTGCTTCGGCAATACCAACCTGAAAAAAACGCTCGGGAAACTCTTCTGCAAAAGCATCCATTTTTAATGAGCCGGTTAAATCGGCAACTAAGGCTACAACATTTAGATTTTCTTTACCAACTTCTAATAATCCTGCTCCAAAACCGGAACGTGTATCTTTGTTTCCTGTTGAGATATGTTTTTTCATGTGTTTATAATTTAATTATGAATTAAAAATTACGAATTAGGAATTATGGTTATTTGATTTTTTTTCGGTTTTAATAACACTTTCGAATTACAAGTTTCAAATCTTCTTACAAAATCCCCTACGTATTTATTTTTTTAAATAAAACACAAAAGTAAATAATAATAATTGAAAAATAATAATAAATGGGAAAATTACAAACCTTGTTTTTTGGCAGCACTTCCCGAACAAATAAAACGTGACTTACATGTGTTGCAAACTCTTTTTCTGTTTATAACTTGAAGTATATTAATAATTACGAAAATAATAATTGCAATAATATATATTGTAGTGAATCCATAAACAAAGCCTAAAACAATTGAGGCAATTAAAATAACCGGTAATTGAAGAATATAACTAAATGATAATCTCATACCTATAATAACATTACCGGAATCTTGTTTAAATAAGAATGATGATAATTTACCCCATCCTAAATGACACCATTTATCGTAATAAAAACAAGATGTACAATTATGTTTTTTTAGTAGAATCTGAACAACTATCAATATTAATAGATAAATAAATGATAATAATGATATACCATGAAATTTGAAAGGCATAAGTAAATAAAAAGCTAAACTCCAATTTAGTATAAAAGCAATATTCTCAAATATTATAGTAATTATAGAATATGAATCTTTTCCATTTGTGAATAATTTTGCTTTCAGTTCATTATTCATATTTTATGAATTCAAAAAATTTGATTGTAATTTTAAAAAATAAGTAACGACAATATTTATTGTCAATAAATTGAGTTATAATAAACTCAGGTTAATAGCATTTCAATCTTACAGAACCTCCTGATATAATTTTAAATTTTTTATTAATAGTATATAATGTCTGTTTTGCATTTTTTGCTCTATAAACAAATCTATATCTTCCGGGTTGTAAAACAACAGATTCCTGAACAACATTTTCTTTTAAATTATAAACCCAGTTTAATTTATTGTCTTTCTCAACATAAATACTTGCAAACCCGGGCGATGCCAAAGAAATAGTAACTATTCCGGGCTCGGGTATTTGAACTGTTGTTGTATAACTCTGCTTTATCTCAACATTTTTTATATTAATACGTGGCAAAGAAAGTACCTCAATATCATAATTACCAAGTAAATATTTTGTTTTCAGGTTTATTTCCTGAATATTTAAAGTTTTCATATCGCCTGCCTTGCGAACAATAAATTTTAAATCATTATAAAAATTGGTGTTTGGTTTTTTCAAAAATAAATATCCCTGAGGAGCATCAACTGCAATAATATTATGAATACCCGGGGTAATATGAATGCTGTCTAGTTCAACCGGAGGAATGCTTTGCACAACAAGATTATAATCTGACAAAGGATCAAGCAACAAAGTGTCGGGATTACCTCTGTTATTTATTGTATGAACATAATTGTAGCGCATCTTACCCGAAAAATTATCATAAAAAGTCATATTCACATTGGTCTCGGTTGGATTACCATAAATATCCATTAAATTAACCTGCGCTGTTGTTGAATTTAATGCTTGAGAAATGACTACATTGAGTACTTCCTTAAATTTTTCTTCATTTGAAGCATCGTAATAACGACCTACACATTGAAAAGTCTTTTTAAATTCAGGATCAATACCAATGCCTATTACAAAGGGCTTGAGTACAATGCCTTTTTTTTGCAAATCTCTCGATACAGCACAAGGGTCACCATCGCAAGCCTCTATTCCATCTGTAATTAAAATAATAATATTTTTTGTATTTTCACTTTTAGGAAAATCTTTAGCGCTCAATTCTAAAGAATGTGCTATTGGTGTAGTTCCTTTTGGAATAACATATAAAAGTTTTTGCTTTATCTTTTTTGCATTATTTTTTTCAAAGCCTACTTCAAGCTTGGTGTCATTACAGTTTTGGGGTGGAACAGGAAATTGATGTCCATATAAGCGAAGAGCCATTTCTACATTATCGATTCTATCAAGACTATCAACCATCTTAATTAATATCTTCTTGGCAATGTCCATCTTTCTACCCGTCTCCCAATTAGACATCATACTCTGAGAACAATCTAAAATAAATAGAATCCTATTTAGAGGTTTATTAGTTTCTCTATTTTGAGAACTAACATTATTAACAGAAAATAATAAGGTAATTGAAAATAAATAAATAAGGGATTTTTTCATTATACGATTCTTTTATTCTTTAACTTATCGGATTATAATATAAAGAAAAAGAATATTTTTGTTTTAGCCTAAAATTTTTAAAAATAAAAAAAATTATGCGGCTGTCTTATCAAAATATTTTGAAATAATATCGGGATATTTATCATTAAAATTTGCTATCAACCATTTATTAAATTGTAATAAATCATTTTTATTTAACCATTTTATTGATTTTTTTATTTCATTTTCAAATAATTCTTTATTACTACTCACGTTTCTTATAATAACTTTTTGATGTTCGAGCATTTCCATAATTGTAATATTTTAGTCTATTTATAAAACTGATTATTCTATTTTTTATTATGATTAAACTTGTAAAAATTGAAAGTTAAAAGTTGAAAATTCATAAAGTTGAATACACTCCGAAAAGCCTTCATAGCTGTCATTACGAGGATGAAGCCCAAAGCAATCTACTGACAATCAATACATAAGGATTGCTTCTCTGCCTGTTGGCGAATCGCAATAACGAAAAACACTTTTCGGAGTGAACTCAAAGTTCATAAAATTTAGACCTTCCATCTCGTCTGCAAGACATGGAAGCGTCGGGTTAATTAAAATTAAACCCTCAAGGTTTTATTTTATTAATATTATTTGTTTAAAAAATAATCTAATAATGAATTAAGCCAAACCTTGAGGGTTTTTGGGAGAACAAAAAAACTCGTATATTGATAATAGATATTCAAGGAAGAATAATAAAAGAAATAAAAAAAACAAGATAGTGAAATATTAAATTTAAATACCAGTAACCTAAAAAATGGTTTATATTTAATAAAAATCATTACTAAAAATGAGACTATTAATAAAAAATTACAAATAATAAAATAAATTATTGTTTATAAAGTCCAATAATATTAATATTGGACTTTATTTTCTAATAAAATGAAAAAATATTATTATTTAATATTCATTTTAACAATAACAATCCTTGCTTATATACCTGCTTTTAATGCCGGATTATTAAAATGGGATGATGCCCCTTTTATTATTAATAATAACTATATAAAAAATCTTTCTTTTGCTAATATTAAGTACATCTTTACAAATTCTATTGAGGGTTACCACCCTTTAAGTTTAATAACTCTTGCAATTGAATACCATTTTGTCGGCTTATCTCCGTTTTTATATCATTTCGATAATATCTTATTACATTTAATAAATATCACATTACTATACTTTATTATTTTTAAGCTTACTAAAAACTATAAAATCTCAATTATTGTTGCAATTTTATTTGCTATTAATCCCGTACATGTACAAACAGTAGCACAAGCCTCAGAAAGAAGAGGTTTACTAATGGCAATGTTCTATTTTATTTCCCTTTTTTATTACATTAATTATTGTATTAAAAACAACAGAAAATCTTATTATATTTCATTATTATTTTTTATTCTATCTCTTTTTTCAAATGGAAGAGCAATACCTTTATCTATTTCGATTATATTAATTGATTATTTGTTAAACAGAAATTTAATTGGGAAAAAAATAATATTAGAAAAAATACCCTTTATTGCACTATCTGTTATATTTGGATTAATTAGTATTTACACACAAAAATTAACAGGATATGCATATAAACCTGAAAATTTCACTTATATTGATTCTTTTTTCATAGCCGGCTATAATTATATTCAATACATAATTAATTTATTACTCCCTTTTAATTTATCGTCAGGATACCCTTACCCAACAAAAATAAATGGTCTATTACCATTTCAATATTACATCTATACATTATTGACCATTGGTATCTTTATATT
>QMPG01000176.1 GCA_003648455.1 Bacteroidota bacterium | reverse complement strand
GAGCGTTCTGTAACAACAGACCATTGTTTAGTTGTATCAACAATTGTTTCATACTCTTGACTATAACCACAATAAATAAAGGAAAACAAGCCTAATGTAATAAGTATTTTTTTCATTTTTTATGTTATTTAGTTCATAAAATAATCTGTTTGAACTCTTAATTCTTAAATGTCCTAAATTTTGCTAACGTTCAACTTTCTACTTAGTAAGTATCATTTTTTTTGTATCAATTTCTTTTCCGTTTGCTGTTAATGTATAAAAATACATGCCAGCTTTTAGTTCGCTGCCTTTTATAGAAATAAAATTATTTTCAAATTGATTTATTTTAATATTTTTTTATTAAAAAAAACGCATAAATTGATTACTTACAATATGAGTTCACTACGGAAAGTGTATTTTCGTCATTGCAATTCGCTAACCTGCGGAGAAGTAAACACAACCTACAAAATTACAAAGATATAGATTGCTTAGTTCCTAACAATGATATTATTTTTCTACTTTTCGGAGTGGGCTCCTGTTTTAATTATTTTTATTTGTTTTAATTGTCAACGAACCGCCGGGATAAATAATAAATCCCGGATAAAGCTCAACCTCTGAAGCATTTATAAATACTACTGTACCATTATTTATTACTGAAGTACAATTTTTTGAAACGGTTACTTTTTTACCTATGTAAGTATTGGAATTTGTTATATTACAGATGTCTACCTGTGGATTTGTAAAATGATTCCGCCAATAATAATATTTATTGTTATCTAACTCCTCATGTACTCTTCCCAGCTGATCAGGAGTAAGTGCACATTTCTGAGCATTATAATCCATTAGGTTATTTGAACAATATGATGCATTCCAACAACACGGGTCTGGTTCACCTAAATCTAACATATCTTGAATAGTTGGAGTGTCATCACAATAGTCATTGTAATTATTTGTGCATACTCCATTTCCTGTCATTAGTGTATGATGTAAATTGAAACAATGCCCTATTTCATGATTTAGTAGTCTTTGAGTGAAACTATTATACCAAGTATTATTGTTATTAACAGCATCTATATATCTCTGATAATGTATTCCTGACCATACTGCATTATCTCCTAAATATCTAACATAGCCACCAGAAGAGTTAATGTCATTAATTAAGAATATATTAATGCATTCATCTTTGTTTTTACCATAAGTATTTTGCAATGTACTTAAATCAGCATTATAATTTGCTGTACTTCGCCAAAAATAGGTTCCTACTAATTCAAATCGATATTCACAATCATAAACTGGTATTGGACCAAATGGTTGTAAATGCATTTCACAAGGGTTTGACATATGGCTATTCATGTAGTCAACAATATATTCAGCATAAGCATATCCACTGTAAATATTTGCCGGATTTAATCCGTCATTTACTTCATTAAAGTTACAGGTACCATCATCCTTTAAAAGGAAATGTATAATAAGCCTAATATATTTTTTTGTTCCATTTGGATTTGGAGTGAAAATATACGAACTTTTAAAATTGTTTAAGGTTGTATCTAATACGTCTCCACCATAATTATCCTCCTGCCCAATGCTGAAAGATATTGAACCAATCAATATTAAAATAATTAAATATAGTTTTTTCATAAATTAAATATTTAAAAATTAATTGAAATAAAAATTATCACGTCTATGTTTTCTAACGTTAATTATAACATTTTGCGATATGGAATTAAGCACAATGCGATTTATTTCATGCCAAATCAATATGGATTCAAAGCGACAGAGAACCGCACCAATTAAGCACTTCGCCGATTTTTATTATATTGAATATTAGCTGGCGTTAATATTTTATTATCTTTTTTGTCCCTAATATTTTATCATTAAGTTTAATTGTTACAATATACAATCCTTTTTGAAATTTGGTTAAATCAAGTTGAGTATTTGAAAAAAAACATCTTGATTGAATTAATCTCCCCATTAAATCACTTAATTCAACAGTCAATATTTTTTTGGAATCAAAAATTATTTGAATCTGTCCAGTTGTAGGATTAGGAAATAATGTGAAATTATTTTGTAAGTCATTTTTTTTTATACTTGTCTCCTCGTAATAATAATCACAAGAATCAACTATTCCTGTAGAATATAATCCTATCTCAGAATCTTGATAACACCTTAAACCATCAGTCATATTTTCATCACAAGCTATCATTGACCATGGATACCAATTAAACATATAATGAATATCTCCAATTTTTTCAATTATTGTTGACGTATATGTTTCAGGTGTATTTTCGTCAGATTTATTATATGTAACATGCAACGCTTTTAAATCGAATCCATTAATTTTTTCGGTTAAAATAGAATCTACTGTTATTAATATTGTGTCTACATCTTGTTCCTCATCTTTGACTTTTATTATCCAAGAATCAGATACTTGAGCACTTAAAACATATAAAATCTGAAATTCATTAAAAATTGTATCAAGGAAAAAGACTGTATCATTTCTCGAAAATAGAAATTCTATATCTGGTCTATCGTTACACTTTAATTTATGCCTTTTGATAATTTTTTTGCAAATTTCACCATTTATTAGTGTGTCTTTTTCTGAAGTGAACTTGATGTAATCAATATTCCCGGAGAACGCAAATTTTTCATTAAAATACCATTCCGCACCCACTGGTGCAAAGTTTTGAGCGAACAATTTAAGTGTTACTAAAAATAAGATTGAAATAATGTAAAATTTTTTCATCTATTCGGTTTTTTGCCAAAATGTAAAATAGTTAATATTTGTCTTTTCACTTAGTAAGTATCATCTTTTTTGTATCAATTTCTTTTCCGTTTGCCGTTAATGTATAAAAATACATGCCTGCTTTTAGTTCACTTCCTTTAATAGAAACAGAATTATTTTCAAATTGATTTATTTTAAAGTTTTTTATTTCTGTTCCTTGCATATTAAATATTAGTAATGATGCTTTTTGTGTATTAGCAAGAGGTTAATAAAAATGATAATACTACAATGACTATATTTTTACTAACCTCTAAAATATTAATTAGATTATTATTGGCAATCTATTGTATTATTTATATCTACATCTACCATTAAAGAAGATCCTAATTTAACTTCAAATGCACTATTTATGTCCACTTCTTTTCTTGTTTTTAAAATGATATTTGCATTATTTTGGATTGTTACATTATTAATTTTTATAGCATAATTTGCATTATAATTCTGGTTGTTGCTAATTGTTTGATTCTCTAAATATAATGTAGCAGACTCTACTGCAGCTTTTACTGCTGCCTCTATATCTAATCTGCCTTTACCAAGTAAACCAATATAGGGAGCATTTTCAGGTTTACCATAGAGACTATTATCTGTAGAGTTTAATAAAATATTTACAGCTTCATCTGCGGTTAAGCAAGGATTAATAGTAAATATTACACCAACAACACCAGCAACTTGTGGAGCAGAATATGACGTTCCCCAACCAGAACTATAATTGCCACTTGAAGTACCGGCAGAACCCATTAAGTCAGTAGTATATAAATTATAACCCGGTGCACATATATCCACAGCATCATTATGTTGATAAGCACTATTAGGATCTCCGGGGGTTTGTTCATGCCAATCAGGATTGTTCCCATGGGTTACTGAAGTAACAGAAATATTTGCAGGATAAGAAGCAGGATAACAATATTCCCCACCACCTCCACAACTCTTATTTCCAGCAGCAAACACAACAACTGCATTCCAATCATTTTTAATTTCCTGGTATAATAAGTTCTGAATAGAGGAATATGAGCAAGCATTTTTCCAACTACAGTTTATAACACGATACCCTGCTTGAGCTAACAAAAGAACTTCATTATCAGAACCCCAATTGGAGGATCCAACTAATTTCGTATCATAACCAACGGATGCTATCCCTGTATTATTATCAGTAATAGCACCTATAAGCCCTGCAACATGTGTGCCATGGGAACTACCAACATATGAATTATTGCCCCAAATATCAAGATATAATAAGTCTTCGTGAGTTTCAAAATATGTATCAGTTAAAGCGACTGGTACCTTTGGTAAATTTTTATAATAATTATAAGCATCTTTTGTTTTAATTAAATCAAGGTTCGTTTGACATGGATTATAATCATTTGGCGTATATGAAAGCAATTCCGGTTTACACAAATCCTCTACCAAAGGAATCTTATTTCCAAATTCAGATTTCAATTCCTCCTCAAATCTTTTGTCATCACACTCAATATAAAACACCTTTCTTAGCAAAGGAGTTTTTGCGGTTGGAAATGCCTGCTTAAATACTTTGGGCTTATACTTCAGAAGCATAGTGTTCATTTTAGAATTTTTAGATTTAAATGTAATTGACCTGACAGATGTTGTCGACTTTTTTGTCGGAATAAGACTATTATCATTTATCTGTGCATAGAAATATATATTTTGTGATAATATATTATTGCTAACTAAAATAGATAATACTATTAAAATGATTTGAACTAAAATATTTTTCATAGTTATTAATTTTTAATAAATTTTAATGAATAATTTCTATTGTCAATTGCAATTGAGCATATATATATTCCAGGAAATTCCAATATGCGTGCTAGATCACAAAAGTTATTATTCGTTTGCTCTGTATATACCAATTCACCATTTATTGAATAAACTGAAAGAAACACTTTCTTTTTTTGAATGTTATTAAAAACAAGTTTTGTCCCCTGTTGCTTAAAAAAACTTGTTAAAAATATTTCTTGAATTTTAGCAGGTATTATATTGATAACATATACTAAATTAGGCAAGGAAATGCAGCCAACAGAATCTATAGCCACCTGATAATAAGAGGTAGAAGTATCCGGTTTAGCCCAAGCTGCCAAAATGGTAGAATCTGAAAGTCCATAAGAAGGTGTCCATACAATATTTAGAGGAGGAACTCCACCCGCTATGTAGTCTTGACCATCAAATTGGATACTGTCACCTTGATGTATATCAAAATGATATTCATATAAACTATAAGCAAAATTAGAAAAACGTACTTTAATCGAATCTTTAGCATAATCCCCAACACTATCAGTAACATGAAGCGTAAAGGTAATCCACTCAGGAGAAATCGGATAATCAATAAAATAAGGTGTTAAAATAGTAGTGTCACTCAATAAATCGCTAGCTGTAAAAATATGCGATCCTATATTCAATTCACACTCCCACGCAATTTGCACCTTCTCAACTGCATTCTCTATTCTTGCATTCTCTCCTAAATAAATTGTATCAGCAGGTCGGCAAAAAGAAGTGTCATTTCCCGCATCCACATTAAGCTGAGAATAACTATGAAAGGAAATTCTGCAAAAAACAATCAATAATATTAAAATTTTTATAGATTTCATTTACTATTTAATTTAAAAATAAGCTAATACACAAGAACTAATTTACTTAGTAAGTATCATTTTTTTAGTATCAATTTCTTTTCCGTTTGCTGTTAATGTATAAAAATACATGCCAGCTTTTAGTTCGCTGCCTTTTATAGAAACAGAATTGTTTTCAAATTGATTTATTTTTTTAGATTGTAGTAAATATAGATAAATATTAAATGCAATGCAATTTTTAGATACCTGTTAAATATCAGAAAATTAATAAAAAAAAAGCTGCAAAAGGTTTTTATACCGATAAGCTTTTAGTAATTGTATTGCTTCGCACGCTTACAATACAAAACTAAAAGTCTTTCGGCATATACTAATACAATTTTTAAAAAATGCTTAGTACAAATCTTTTGCAACTTAATTTAAGTGAAATTATATTTCCGGTTTAAGTTATAAACTTAAACCGGAGGAATTAATAAATTATTTAATTTCTCCGGAAACGAAATCGAATTCAGCACCATTATTAATTGTTATGTTATCATTGTCATTTTTAACCTTAGTTCGATTATTCCAATTGTTATCTACCAAATGAGAGTTGCGTAATAATCGGTCTTGTTTTATTATATTTTATTAATTTACAGTTATTTCTTTTGTCCAAGTATAGTCATCTGCTCCATTTTCATAAACAAAAATATTTATTCTTTCAGAAGTTGTATCACGTTCTAAGTGGCAGCCAAAATCTATCTCTCCTGTTCTTGCAGAATTGAAAAAACCTCCTGATATCTCCCATCCATGGTTCTCTTGAGGGTAAAAATTAAACCCGGTAACTTTCACTTTCAAACTTGTGCCTTCGGGCAAAATTGCATTCAAGGAACAACTACCTTCTGAATATTCAGTTCTTGTTTTGTCAAGTAAATTTAATCCATACTTACCGGAAGTCGGATATTCAATAAATCCGGTATATTCAAAATCAGTGCTATCAATAAATTGATTAACATATTTTTCAAAATCAGGAATAGTAACATTTAAACCAAGCGTCTCATAACGATTTTCTAAATTTTCTCGAATTTCATCTAGTTTTATAAGTTTTGCATTGTTTATAAGAGTTGAGCCTAAAGTTTTACTGTTTAATTCTCCATCCTCTCTTATATCTGTACTAATATTTGCGAGTAATTCAGATAAATCGGGAACAGTTAAATATCCTTGTAAAACAACAGAAATTGCCAGCAAAATAGCATTGTCATCTCCTTGTTGTGAGATGTCTAAATTTTCGGATTCTGCTATATCAGGTTTAGTGATTTCAAATATTTTTAGTATTTCAGATTGAGCCTGTTTCTTAGCTTCTGTAAAACTGCTGCCGTTAGATATTAAAAATTCAACTCTGCCTTTTTCAATATTTGATAAAACAT
>QMPG01000175.1 GCA_003648455.1 Bacteroidota bacterium | reverse complement strand
CAATATAAAAAATTGGGCAGATAGTACTAAACATGAGCTTTTTAACATTAAATAAACGATGTAGTAAATTGAAATATTGGTGTTCCAAAATGCCCAACATTTTCATATTGCCACCGTTACAAGCAAGCTGAAAAAAAGACAACCACAATGAAAGATTTGCTGCAAAATGAAAAAAATAGAATCGGAATCCCAACGCACTTTCAGGCACATTTGGTTTTTGCCAACACACAAGCCAAAATAAAAAACCAAAAGAGCCTTCATTTTGCCAACGCACAAACTAATATATTAACTTTGAGAAATGATTTTAAAAACATTAAATGAAATATTCAGACCCATTTAAAATATTGACACCCAACGAAAGATGGGCACCGACACAAAGTCAAATGGATGCTTTTCAAAATGCTTATGAAAAGCTTTTGCCTCCATTGGTTTACAAAATTCGTTTAGCGGTTACAAAATGGAGAGAAAATGACTATCAGGGGGCGTCCGAAACTTCAAAAACATTGATGAACTTTTGGTTTAATCAGGAACACTTAGTCGGACAAACAAAATTCAGCTTTTTCTTTTCACAGCGAGAAGCCATAGAATCCATAATATACTTATACGAAATTGCAAACGCAAAAGACAAATATGAATTAATGCGTTTTGATTCTTCCGAGCGTGTAAGTACTGGAATGTTTGATGAAAATTGGACAAGGTACGTTATAAAAATGGCAACCGGTGCCGGCAAAACAAAAGTTATGGGTTTGGTTTTGGTCTGGAGTTATTTTCACAATCTCTATGAACTCGACAGTCCTCTTTCAAAAAATTTCTTGGTAATTGCTCCAAACATAATTGTATTAAACAGGTTACGAAAAGACTTTGATGGTTTGAAAATGTTTTTTGAAGAACCGTTTATTCCGGAGAATGGCTTTGACGACAAAGACTGGAAGAACGATTTTCAATTAACCTTACACATTCAGGACGAACTTAAACCAATTACAGAAACAGGCAACATTTTTCTTACGAATATTCACAGGGTATTTTTTAACGAAGAAGCTGAACAAAGTTTCGAAAACACTTTTTTGGGAGTAAAACCAAAACCTAATGCCGACACCTCAAAAGGCTTAGACTTAGGTAAAGTGTTGCGAAGTGATAAAATAAAAGACTTAGTTGTGTTGAATGATGAAGCCCATCACATTCACGATAGTTCTTTGGCTTGGTTTAAAAGCATTGAAGATATTAGCAACAAACTGAAATTGAAAAACGGTTATGGAATTGGTTTGCAAACTGACTTTTCTGCTACTCCAAAACACAACAACGGTGCTATCTTCGTTCAAACAATTTGCGATTATCCATTGGTGGAAGCTATTAAGCAAAACGTTGTAAAATCGCCTGTTCTGCCCGATGAAGCTTCAAGACAAAAAATTCAGGAAAAAGATTCTTCTGATTTTATAGAACGATACAAAGATTTTATTCATTTAGGTTATTTGGAATGGGAACAACAATTTGAAGAACTTAAGAATTTTAAAACGCCAATCCTTTTCATTATGACAATGAGCACCAAAGAAGCAGACAAGGCAGCTGCATTTTTGGAAAGCAATTATACTAAAATGAAAAATTCAGTTTTGACGATTCATACAAATAATTCAGGTGAAATTAAAGAAACTGCAACGACAAAAAAAGCTAAAGAAGAATTAGAAAAACTACGAAAAGCCGCTGATGATATTGACAAAGATACTTCGCCATATAAAGCTGTAGTTTCAGTTTTAATGCTGCGTGAAGGTTGGGATGTTAGAAATGTAACAACCGTTGTCGGACTTCGTCCATTCGGTGCTGATTCTAAAATACTACCTGAACAAACAATTGGGCGTGGTTTACGCAAAATGTTTCCTTTAGACACTCCTGAAAACTTGGTAGTGGTTGGCACTCCTGCTTTTTTAGAGTTTGTTGAAAGTTTGAAAACTGAAGGTGTTGAATTTCAATACAGCCCGATGGGTAAAGGCTCTAAAGGGAAAACGCCAATTATTGTGGAAGTGGACAAAGAAAATCCAAATAAAGATTTAGACGAATTGGATATTCCAATTCCGCAAATGAGCCCAAGAATTTACCGTGAATTTAAGAATCTTGAATTGATTGATGTTAGCAAATTCAAAAATCAAAAAGCAACATTAAAAAAATTCAGCAACGATGAATTGAAAGAAATAGTTTTCAATGATATTGAAGGAGATTTTTCACACAAAACTGTTTTTAAAGACACCGTCCCCGATTACCGAAATGTAATTGGCTTTTTCACTTCTGCAATTTTAAAGGACAGCCGATTGGTTAGTGGTTTTGATATTTTGTATCCTAAAGTGGAGAGTTTTATTAAATACCAACTGTTTAACCGAGAAGTAGAATTAAGCGAAGCTCAAACTTTACGTAATCTATCGGAATTACATCCAAAAGAAATCCTAAAAACTACTTTCAAAAAAGCAATTGACGAATTAACAGTAACCGATAAAGGAACGGCAGAAGTCAAAAACTACATTTCACTGAAACTGACCAAACCCAAAATTGCAGAAAACCAGCCTTTCCTTGTTCCCAAAAAATCGGTATTTAATAAAATTATTGGCGACAATCCTTTCGAATTGGAAATGGCTTCGTTTTTAGAAAACAGATTTGATGATGTTGTTTCGTATGCGAAAAATACAATGGGCGAAGGTGGCGTAAATTTCAAAATTGAATATCAGGCAAATGACGGAAATATCAGAGAATATTATCCTGACTTTTTTGTAAAAACCCAACCCAATACTTTTTTTATTTTAGAAACAAAAGGGCGTGAAGATTTAGACGACCTACTAAAAATAAAACGACTGGTAACCTGGTGTAAAGACATTAATAAAGTGCAAAGTAATTACACCTATTCCCCAGTTTATATAAAGCAAGAAGAATGGGAAAAGAAATCAAAGGATATAAAATCATTTAAAGATGTGCTTTTACTTTTCGGTGTTAGAGAGTTTAATAAAAAAATGTCAAAAGAAAAGGCAGTAGAACTGTTAATGAAAGGTGCTGATGTTTCAAGTTTTGGAGACCCGGTTGAATGGCAGAAAAAAGACAGGATAGACCGTAATATTAATGGGTTATGAGATTAGTAGATAGCAACATATTAATTTTCGCTGCGAAACCGGAATATCCACAATTAAAAGAATTGTTGGAACAAGATGATATTGCTGTTTCTGACATTTCTTTGATAGAAGTTTTAGGTTACCACGGTCTTACAGAAGATGCAGAAGATTTTTTTTCGGCAATCTTTTCACTTGTTACAATAATTCCAATTAGTGATGAAATAAGAAATAGAGCAATTGAACTAAGACAGCAAAGGAATATGAAAACAGCTGATGCAGTAATTGCGGCAACTGCATTGTTACATTGCACTGAATTAATAACAAGAGATACAGACTTTAATAATATTCCTGATTTAATTATAAATAATCCGATTGACGAATGAATTTAAGCGATACAGATAAAACCAAAATAATAGAGCTGATTAAGGCTGGTGACAAACTACCCAAGGAATTTATCTATAAACTTTTTTCCGATGAAGAAGATGTGTTTCTTTTCTGGAACGGAAGAAAAGAAGATGTAACAAATGTTGCCTTGCCTTTTCACAGCATTGAACATATTGATGAACCAAGAAAGGAAGCAGGCAAGCCACAAACAAGTATGTTTGAAACCGATTTCAGGGGCAGACAATTAAAAGGCTGGACAAATAAATTAATTTGGGGCGACAATAAACTAATTCTTTCCTCCTTGGCAAATGGTCCAATAAGAGAAGAAATTGAAAAAGAAGGTGGACTAAAACTTATTTACATTGACCCACCTTTTGCTGTTGGAGCAGACTTTGGATTTGACATTCAGATTGGGGAAGAAACAGCAGAAAAAAAACAAAGTATCATTGAAGAAATTGCATACCGCGACACTTGGGGTAAAGGGATTTCTTCATACTTAACAATGATGTATGAACGCTTAAAACTAATTCATAGTCTATTGGCGCAAAACGGAACTATTTATGTACACTGTGATTGGAGAGTTAGCTTTTATTTAAGATTTTTACTTGATGATATTTTTCTTCCTACAAATTTTAGGAATGAAATAGTCTGGTGTTATACTGGTGCATCACAAGGCAAAACAAGATTTGTTCCAAAACACGACACAATTATTGTTTATTCTAAGGGTGAAACTCCAATCTTTAATTGGCAGGAAGTAGCAATCCCATATTCAGAAGAAACCGTGGCAAGAACAGGTCGTGGAGCAGGTTCAACTGGATTATATGGAGACAATGATGCTGAATCAAAGCATCAAAATAGGTTAAAGGCAAAAGGCAAAATACCTGAAGATTGGTGGACTGATATTTATCGTTTACAAGGCAATGGATTAGAAACTATTGGTTACCCAACCCAAAAACCTGAAGCTTTATTAGAACGCATCATCAAAGCAAGTAGTAATGAAGGCGATTTAATTGCCGATTTCTTTTGTGGTAGTGGAACAACAGCAGCCGTAGCAGAAAAATTAAATCGCAAATGGATTTCAGCTGATTTAGGGAGGTTTTCAATACATACTACTCGTAAACGTTTAATTGGGGTTCAACGTGAATTACAAACTAAAGGGAAAGATTTTAGGGCATTTGAAATACTCAATCTTGGAAAGTATGAACGCCAGTTTTTTATGGATGACCTTACCAATGGAAAACTAAAAGCCAAAGAAGATTTGTATGTTGATTTAATATTGGAAGCCTACAAAGCAAAAAGGATTGAAAGTCAAAGTACTTTGCACGGTAGCAAAGCAGGGCGGTTTGTTAATGTTGGTCCGTTGGATGTTCCTGTAACACAAAGCCGTTTATTGGATATTTTTGAAGAATGCCGTCAAAAACTTTATACGCAAGTTGATGTTTTGGGCTTTGAATTTGAAATGGGTTTAACTCCACAGTTCATTCAGGAGTTGAAAGAAAAAGGCGTTGCAATTACTTTAAAATACATCCCCAAAGATGTATTTGATAAACGAGCAGTTGAAAAAGGACAAGCCAAATTTTACGATGTTGCTTATCTTAACACCAAAGAGAAAATCACTGGAAAGAAAATTACTGTTGAACTTACTGATTTTGTTACTCATTACACTCAAGACGACATTGAAGATATTCAACAATCAATGCGTGCGGGCAGCAAAGTTGTCATCGAAGATGGACAAATTATCAAAATTGAAAAAGACAAAAACGGAATAATCACAAGAACTGTTTTAACTGAAAACTGGTTCGACTGGATTGATTATTGGGCAATTGACTTTGATTATGAATCCAAAAAGGAGATAATCAAAATTCATAATGATAAAGATGAAATAGATGAAAAATGGACAGGCAACTATTTGTTTGAAAATGAATGGCAAAGTTTCCGTATCAAGAAAAATCCAACTCTTGAATTTACGAGTTCCCCTTTCGAATACAAAGAATCGGGGAAATATAAAATTATGGTTAAAGTAGTTGACATTTTGGGAATTGACACAAGTAAAATAATTGAAGTAAATATATAGCCAACGCTTCGTAGTCAAGCACATTGGCTGGGCGCACGAAAAAGCCAACGCACGACCAAAACCAGCCAAAGAGCTTGCCTACCCAAACGCACAAACTAAGAGAAATTGCAGCAAATTTGAAAGATAAAATGATTGAAAAAGAAAACAGCCAGCTTGTAACAAAGGCTATAAAAAATAGGCGGTTTAGTAGTAACATAAAGGTTTGTAGCCCGTTTGGACTTTGTCGTAAGTTGAAAAATTGTGCTTCGGAATCGCCTACATTTTCATAGCCCAACCGTTATGCACCAAATAAAAAAAACAAAGAATGAAACTACAGAATGTATTGATACTATCTATTGGGATATTACTAATTTTTATCTCCCTGTATATTTTCACAAGACCAGCAATATTTGAGAGTTGGGATTTTTCAAGTACTGGACAAGTTGGTGATACTATTGGAGGAATAACTGCTCCACTAATTAATCTGATAGGTGCTTTTTTAGTATATATTTCTTTTCAAGCCCAAATCAATGCTAATAGAATTCAATCTCAAGCATTAGAAGATGAAAAGAAACGTAATTCTACGAACAATCAGTTTGAAAAATATCTTTCATTATTTGAAGACATCAAAAGTCGTTTACGTGATTTAGAATTTGTTGTAGAATCTCCAGGACACTCAAATTCTGATGGGTCATTTACTCAACCAGTTCACATTGTTTATAATGGATTAAATGCGTTAAATGAATATGTACAAAAAATTGAAGCACAAAAACAAAGTAACTACTTTGGTGGGATTTATAGTACTTATGGTATTTTTCTTAATTTTCAATTTATGCTAACAGCAATACTTGACCTTATTGAAAGAATTGAGAAAAACGTACAAAACAGCAATGACAAAGAGTTTCTTTTTAATAATATTAAGTTGTTCTATAAAGGTTTTTTATTGCAATTTGGAAACAGAATTCTCGACATCTATGCCTCCGATGACAGTCAGATATCTGAATTGAAGAGAATTAAAGAAATAATTGATATAAAATTCGGTGCATAACAGCAAGTATATTCAAGCGGGCAGAAATAAGTAAAATGAAAATTAAACCATAAAATAAAACTCGGTGTAAGTTGAAAAGGTAGTGTTTCAAAACGCCCGCCTGCTCATACTTGCAACACGTTAACTGCAAGGCTGGTTTCCCAAATAAATCAAGGTGACTCTTTTAAATTATCGTTCTTACACATAAGTTACAGACGGAATTGCGACAACTGACGAGGCTTCGTT
>QMPG01000174.1 GCA_003648455.1 Bacteroidota bacterium | reverse complement strand
AGAAATAATAAGCAGATACTATTTCCAAAAAGGAAGAATTTCTTCTTCTTTATCAGAAGATCGGGAAATAAACGAGGCTCTTAAAATTCTTAGTAACAACAAAAAATATAAAGAAATTTTATCAGGAACAGTTGATGAAAAATAATTTGTTTCAGACGCTTAAGAATTACCAACAAATTTGGTGTTTTTAATAAGCCCAAATTTAGGTACTTCTAATGCGTAGTTTATTTGCGTGAGCTCACCGCCAGCTGGCGGTTCGGCTCCCGCTTTACTTTCCTCTATCCATCGCTAATTCATGCAATTCACTTCGTTTTTGCATGAATAAAGTGGATTAATGCTCCGTTGCATTCTAAAATTAACGAAATAAATTTAAGGTCGGGGCTTCGCAAATATTTACTGGGCAGTCCGCGGCTCTTCCGAATTTGCAATAGAAATACAAAAGACAGAAATTTTCAACGTTTCATTGTTCAAAAACTAAAAACCTAAAAAACACTCTAAAGCAAACTTTCCTAAAACTTTTTCGTAATAGATGTACAAATATCTATTGATTTTTAATTCTCAAAAGCTTTACTAATTTTGTCAATTATAATTTGAAAAAAATCTCATGAAAAACGCTACTTTAAAATTTTACTTAATAATCGCATTATTATTTATAATCACAAACTTAAACGCACAAGATACTATTAAAGTAATGCAATATAATTTGCTGTATTACGGATGGAACACAGGTTGGTGCACATCAGAAAACAACAACATATCTGACAAAGACGGTTATTTAAAAAAGATTGTCGGATATGTAAAGCCGGACATCTTTACAGTAAATGAAATGGGTGCTAAATCTTCAAACATTGATCATTTACAAAATAGCGTATTAAACGTTAATACAAATAAATATAAACACGCAACATATACAAACTATTCAAACAGTAGTTATTCGTCAATTGTAAACATGTTGTATTATAATTCGGAGAAACTTACTCTTGCTCACGAAGATGTTGTAACTACAAGCATTAGAGATATAAATATTTACAAACTTTATTACAACTCTTCAGATTTGAGCACAAAAAGAGATACCGCTTACATAACCTGTATTGTTGCTCACTTAAAAGCAGGCAGCGATGATGACGAGGTAAAAAAAAGAGGTGTTATGGTACAAACATTAATGGACTATTTAAATGATATTAATTACTCAGGCAACATATTAGTAATGGGGGATTTTAATTTATATAAAAGCACAGAACCAGCATTTCAAACATTAATAAATTATAGCAATCCTGAAATAAGATTTCACGACCCTATAAATCAAATAGGCTCTTGGCATAATAATTCGTATTATTCAAATTATCACACACAATCAACGCACACATCAGGTTGTGGCTGCCCTTCAACTGGTGGCATGGACGACCGCTTTGATTATATTCTTATGACAAAACCAGTTATTGACGGAACAGATAAAATTCAATACATCAATGGTTCTTATCATGCCCTGGGACAAAACGGCACATTTTTTAATAATTCGTTGTTAAGTTCAACAAGTAGAACCATTCCCGACAGTGTTGTTAATGCACTTTACAACATGTCTGATCACTTACCAATTATTACAGACCTTTCGGTTAACCAAACACATGTTTCAATTAAAAAAAAACCTTTAAAAATAAACAGCTTTGATTTTAAACTAACAAATCCTGTTTACGACAATTTAAAACTATCTGTTTTTAACAGCTCTAATTCAAAAAAAATTAATGTATCAATAATTTCAATATTGGGCAAGACAATTTTTAGCAAGAATTATTTATCAGATAATGAAACAATTACATTACCAGTTAACAGTATTCAGTCCGGAATTTATTTTGTGAAAGTTGTTGATGGGGAAAAGAGATGCGTTGTGAAAAAATTTATTAAAAAATAATTCTTTTGTGGAGACTGGGGGAGTCGAACCCCCGACCTTTTGGCTGCCAGCCAAACGCTCTAGCCAACTGAGCTAAGCCCCCGATTTTTATGAGAAACAAAACTAACAAAAATTTTTTAAATAACGAAGCTACTCCAAAAAGTATTTTAGTGTCGGCGCGAATTTGTTAACCCGAAAAATTCATAATTTTTCTACGCTTAAGAATTACCAACAAATTTGGTGTTTTTTAAACCCAAAATTTGGGTGCTTCTAATGCGGAATTTACTTGCGTGAGCTCACCGCCAGCTGGCGGTTCGGTTCCCGCTTTACTTCCCACTATCCATCGCTAATTCATGCAATTCACTTCATTTTTGCATGAATAAAACGGGTTAATTTGCTGATTATAAGATAATAAACTTATATCCTTTTTGTGCAAATATTCACACCGACACTTTTCGAAGCAGGCTCAATAACTATTTTATCGAAACAAATTCAAATCCTGATTTTGAATATTTTTCTAAAACAAGAGGCAACAAATAAAATAATTTCTCTTGTGCTTTTAATGTATCGTGAAAAACAATTATTGAACCATTTTTTGTGTATTTAAAAATATTTTTCAGAGACTTTTCTTTCGAAATGTGATTGTTATAATCCATTGACATAACATCCCACAAAACAATCTTATATTGCTTTTTCAACACTATAATTTGTGATGGTGTTGTTTTTCCGAAAGGAGGCCTAAACAAATTTGATTTTATTAAAAAATTTGCTTGGTCAATATCATTAAAATACTTTTTGTTTTTTGTGAACCACCCGTTTATATGACTATATGTGTGGTTGCCTACAGAATGATTTTTTTTAATTATTTTTTCATATAATTCGGGATGCTTTTCCACATTCTCGCCTAGACAAAAAAATGTAGCTTTTGCATTATATTTATCTAAAATATCTAAAACCCTAGTTGTAACTTCAGAATTTGGACCATCGTCAAAAGTTAAAAAAATTTTCTTTGTCTTTGTTTCTGAAAAGTTCCAGAAAACACTCGGAAATATTTTTTTATAAATTTCGTGATTGTGACCAAAAAGAAGCATTTACAAAATATTTATGTAAAAAACTAAAACTTATTTTATTGAATTAGGCACATAAAAAAACAACTAAAACAATACCAATTTTAGGCGATTCAACCGGTTATGTGTAATGATAAAACAAAACCATAGTCAAGTTGTCCGCCAGCTGGCGGATCAACATCTATAGATCCTGAAACAAATCAGGATGACATTTTTCAGAATGACAGCCTTAGATAGTATTGATTAAAAGTCTAATTCAATTATTTTAATTAGCCTTATTCAATCTTTTTCTTTCAATTTCGTTTAAAACAATCTTACGAAGACGCATTGCTTTAGGAGTTACCTCAACATACTCATCTTTTTGAATATATTCTAAAGCCTCTTCAAGACTAAAAACAATTGGAGGCGGAACTTTCACTTTATCATCAGAACCGGAAGCTCTCATATTTGTAAGTTTTTTCTCTTTTGTTACATTAATAACAATATCTCCGGCACGAGTATTCTCACCAACAACCTGTCCTTGGTAAACAGATGCTCCGGGATGAACAAAAAACTTACCTCTGTCTTGCAATTTATTTAAAGCATAAGGTATGGCTGTTCCTGTTTCCATAGCTATTAAAGAACCATTTTGTCGTGATTCAATCTCACCTTTATATGGCTCAAAAGCCTTAAAACGATGAGAAATAATTGCTTCTCCAGCAGTAGCAGTCATTAAAATGTTTTTTAAGCCAATTATACCTCTCGAGGGTATTGTAAACTCAAGATGAATGCGGTCAAATTTCCGTTCCATAGTAATCATCTCACCCTTGCGTTTATTAATAACCTCAATTGCTTTCCCTGAAATATCTTCGGGCAAATCAACCGATAATAATTCAATTGGCTCACATTTTTCGCCACCAATATTTTTAAAAATCACCTGTGGTTGACCTATTTGAAGCTCAAATCCTTCACGACGCATTGTTTCAATTAAGACTGATAAGTGAAGAACACCTCTTCCATAAACGGTAAAAGAATCGGCAGAGCTTGTTTGTTCAACACGTAAAGCTAAATTCTTTTCTGTTTCTTTTTGTAAACGTTCTTTTAAATGACGAGAAGTAACAAATTTTCCATCTTGTCCGAAAAATGGAGAATTATTAATTGTAAAAAGCATGCTCATTGTTGGTTCATCAATTGAAATAGATGGCAATGCTTCGGGATTTTCATAATCGGAAACAGTATCACCAATTTCAAAATCATCAATACCAACTAAAGCACAAACATCACCTGCATCAACCTTATCAACCTTTGCTTTGCCGAGACCTTCAAAAACATATAGTTCTTTAATTTTGGTTCGCTTAACAGTTTTATCTCTTTTAATCAAAGAAACATTCATTCCTGATTTTATTGTTCCACGATGAACTCTTCCAACAGCAATTCTACCAACATAAGAAGAATACTCAAGAGAAGTTATTTGTAACTGTGGGTCTCCTTTTTCTACTTTTGGTTCTGGAATATATTCAATTATTGCATCGAGCAAAGCCACAATGTTGTTTGTCGGTTTTTCCCAATCGGTTGACATCCATCCTTGCTTTGCAGAACCATATATTGTTGGAAAATCAAGTTGATCTTCATTTGCATCAAGATTAAACATTAAATCAAAAACCTGTTCTTGTACATCCTCAGGTCTACAATTTTGCTTATCAACCTTATTAATTACAACAATTGGCTTTAACCCCAACTGAATAGCTTTTTGCAAGACAAAACGTGTTTGTGGCATTGTCCCCTCAAAAGCATCTACCAATAACAAAACGCCATCAGCCATGTTTAAGACTCTCTCTACCTCACCACCAAAATCGGCGTGACCCGGTGTATCAATGATGTTTATTTTGGTATCTTTATAAACAACCGAAATGTTTTTAGATAATATTGTTATACCTCGTTCTCGTTCAAGGTCATTACTATCCATAATTAACTCGCCGGGGTGTTCGTGTCCTTTAAACAAATTACCCTGCATTAAAATTTTATCAACCAATGTGGTTTTTCCGTGGTCAACGTGTGCAATAATTGCAATGTTTCTTATTTTCTGCATATCTTTAAAAAATGGGTGCAAAGGTAATTATAAATTGTTTATTATCTTACAATATAAATATTTATTTTCAAAACGTCACAACTAATTGAAAATAAATAAATTCCTGTTCCACATATGTGAGTTGAATAATTCACAAAAAAACCCGTCAAATATTAATTTGGCAGGTCTCTATATCTTAATCGGGAAAGTTTAAAAATGTTTAATTCCTTTTTCTTTGCCTGTTTCCAACTTAATTATTTCGTTAAGTAAATTATTTGCTAATCGGCTTGCACCAATTCTAAATAAATGAGAATTGAGCCATTCTTCTCCAAGATTATTTTTTACTACAGCAAGATATTCAATTGCTTCTTTTGCTGTTGATACTCCGCCTGCAGGTTTAATTCCAATTTTTTTTCCGGTTGCTTTATAAAAATCGTTAATCGCTTCTGTCATAACATAAACTGCTTCAAGAGTAGCAGCTGGCTCCATTTTTCCTGTTGATGTTTTAATAAAATCTGCTCCTGCTTCCATAGCAATAATGCTTGCTGTTCTAACATCTTGTAATGATGTTAACACTCCTGATTCAAGTATTACTTTAAGATGAGCATCGCCAATTGCTTGTTTAACGGCTTTTATCTCATCAAAAACAAATTGATAATCACCTGACATAAAGCGACCAATTGAAATTACAATATCAATATCGTCAGCTCCTTTTTCTACAGCCATTTTACATTCTTGTGTTTTAACTTCAAGAAAAGTTTGTGAAGAAGGGAAGCCTGCGGCAACAGCTGCAATGCGAACCTTTTTATCTTTCAAATTTTTTCTTACCGTTTCAACTAAAGAAGGGTAAACACAAATAGCTGCTACGTTTGGTATGCTAGCATATTGTTTTTTAAAACTACTAACATTGTCGGCAAAAAGCTTTCCTTTGTCTAAAGTATCTGTTGAATTTAACGTTGTTAAATCGATAAAACTAAAAGCCTTTTTTAAATTTTCAATATTATATAAAGAAGAGGCATTGCTTACAATTTCCTCAACTTTTTTTTGTATATCTTCATCAACAACTGTCTTTTTGTATTTCTCCAATAAATTTTTCATAAATTTTTATATTTAATTAATGATTGTTTTTCTGTAATAAATAAATTGCAATTGCTTAACAATTGAATCCACTCCAAAAAGCCACTAAGGGGCTAACTTTACAAAGACAACTTTAATTTTCGGAGTAGTCTCACAATTTAAAAGCTCTTTTTTCACAATGCAAAAATACACTATTTATTTAATTTTTCATTATTCTTATGCCGTTGAGAATCTCTTTTAGTTTTCTTTTGCAAATTTTTCTCAAAAGCTTCGGTTAAATTTATTCCTGTTTGGTTTGCTATACATATTAACACAAAAAACACGTCTGCTAATTCATCTGACAAATTTTTATCCTTATCTTTTTCTTTAAACGACTGTTCTCCATATTGTCGGGCAATTATTCTGGCAACTTCTCCAACTTCTTCTGTTAACAAAGCCATATTTGTAAGCTCATCAAAATATCTCACACCATAAGCATTAATCCACTTATCTACAGCCTTTTGTGCTTCTTCAATTTTCATTTTTAATTTTGAATTTAGTGAAAAATCATTCTTTGTTTTTTGTATCAATAATAATTGTTACCGGACCGTCATTTATTAAATAAATTTGCATATTAGCACCAAACTCCCCGGTTTTAATTTCTTTATTATTTAAATCTTCCGAAAGTTGTTGGATAAAACTTTTATAAATTGGCAAAGAAATCTCAGGTTTTGCTGCATGAATATATGAAGGACGGTTTCCTTTTTTTGTTTTT
>QMPG01000173.1 GCA_003648455.1 Bacteroidota bacterium | reverse complement strand
GGATAGTGGAAAGTAAAGCGGGAAACCCCGCATTAGAAGTACCCAAATTTGGGGTTTTAAAAACACCAAATTTGTTGGTAATTCTTAAGCGTAGAAAAATTATGAATTTTTCGGGTTAAATAGATTGTTGATTATGAGCGGGTTTTGTTTG
The DNA here is from genome assembly GCA_003648455.1 of Bacteroidota bacterium. The sequence goes on along the minus strand of QMPG01000173.1, from coordinate 6,682 downwards.
TTTCTTTATAAAAAACGAATAATTATTGTTCTAATCTGGTAATTTATTCTTATTTTTATTTACTGATAAAATCTAAAGATAATTTATGGCTGTTGCATAATAAGTTACAAACTTAATTTTTATAAAATGAGTGAAACAATATTAAAAGCCCTAATGCGATTATTCGCAATAATTGCAAACGTTAATAAAGACGGTGTTTCCGACACATCACGTTCAATAGTTGAATCATATTTGAAACAACAGCTTAATCAAGAAAAAGTTACCGAATATCTTAATTTATTTGACGAATATTTAGCCTTTCATCATCGTAGTACAAAGAAGAAAGATGGAAGCTTTGTTAAGAAAAGAACATCGGTTAATTCAGTTAAAGTATTGATGATATGCCAACAGATTAACGAAGAATTGCAACAGGAACAAAAGGTTTTAGTTTTACTTTTATTACTGGAGTTTATTAGTTATGGTGCCGAAATAACCGACAAGGAGTTGGATTTTGTTAAAACAGTATCTGATATTTTTAATATAGACGAATCTGACTATTTGAATAGCAAAGCGTTTATTCTCGATTCTATGAAGAATGTTCCTGTAAAGGGAAATATATTAACAATAAACAACAAAAAGAAACCAATAATCCCGGAATTTAAGCATATAGAGAACAGTAAGCTTAATGGACAGATATTTGTTTTACACATTGTTTGTACAAACATGTTTGTATTTAGATATATAGGGGAGGATAACTTATATTTAAACGGACATATAATCTTGTTAAATCGCTCATATATTTTAACTAAAGGTTCGACAATTAGAGGTTCTCGTATTAACACAATTTATTATAGCGACATTGAAGGGGTATTTTTACATTCAAAAATTAAATCGAAAGTTATTTTTACGGCTAAAGATGTTGAATTCCGATTCAAAAATAGCGAAAACGGCTTGCATAATTTTAATTTCTCTGAACAAGGAGGCGAGTTAATAGGCATAATGGGAGGGAGTGGAGTTGGCAAATCAACACTTTTAAATATTCTGAACGGTAATTTAACCCCTCAAAAAGGAAGTATTACAATTAATGGATTAGATATTAATAAAAATAAAGAAAAATTATCGGGAGTAATTGGTTTTGTCCCTCAAGACGATTTGCTTATTGAAGAATTGACTGTTTATCAAAATTTATACTACAACGCTAAATTATGTTTTGATGATTTTAGTGAAACAGATTTAGAAAAAGCAGTTACTAAGATACTCGAAGATTTAGATTTGATTGAGATTAAAGATTTAACAGTTGGAGATGTTTTAAATAAATTTATTAGCGGAGGTCAACGAAAACGACTAAATATTGCTCTTGAACTTATTAGAGAACCATCTGTTCTTTTTGTTGATGAACCTACATCCGGCTTATCATCAATGGATTCCGAAATTGTAATGGATTTGCTTAAGCAGCAGGCATTAAAAGGTAAGCTTGTTATTATTAATATTCATCAACCATCGTCAGATATTTATAAAATGTTTGATAAATTATTAATTCTTGATAGAGGCGGGTACTTAATTTATTATGGAAATCCTGTTGAGGCTGTTGTTTATTTTAAAACAATGACAAACCATGTGAATGCACTCGAAAGCGAATGTTCATCATGTGGGAATGTAAATCCAGAGCAAGTTCTTAAAATTGTTGAATCAAAAGTAGTTGATGAATATGGGAAATTAACCAGAACCCGTAAAATGTCTCCCGAAGAATGGAATCAATTATATAAAGAAAATATTGAAGCCAAGTTTTCAGAAAAAAAGGGGGATGAAGAATTACCCGAAAATAGGTTTAAAATTCCTCATAAATTTAAGCAGTTTAAAATATTTAGCATTCGTAATATATTATCAAAACTTACAAATAAACAATATTTGTTAATTAATTTTACTGAAGCTCCTGTATTAGCTCTTATTTTGGCTTTTAGCATAAAATATATTAGTGGAACAGCTGATGATTCAAACACTTATGTCTTTAGCGAAAATATAAATATTCCTATTTATATGTTTATGTGTATTATAACAGCTATGTTTATTGGGCTAACTGTTAGTGCCGAAGAAATTATTAAAGACAGACAGCTGCTTAAACGAGAAAAATTCCTTAATTTAAGCAGGTTTAGTTATATAAATTCAAAAGTCTTAATAATGTTTGCTTTATCAGCTATTCAAACAATTTCGTTTATTATTGTTGGCAATTTAATAATGGGTATTAAGGGAATGACTTTTGCTTATTGGTTAATTTTATTTTCCACATCGTGTTTTGCAAATATCTTGGGTTTAAATATTTCTTCTGCTTTAAATTCCGTTGTAACTATTTATATTCTCATTCCTTTTATAATTGTACCACAACTCTTATTTAACGGAACAACAGTTCGATATGAAAATCTGAATAAATTTATTGGGTCTCATAAATTTGTGCCTATTATGGGTGATTTAATGACTTCGCGTTGGGCATACGAAGCCATGGCTGTTAATCAATTTAAAAATAATAAATTTGATAAAATTTTTTTTTATTATGAAAAAGAAAAAAGTAATGCAGCTTTCAAAAATTCTTTTCTAATACCAACACTTCAAACAAAAATTGAAAATTGTGAAAGAAATGTTGCTCAAAATATTGAAAAAGAAAAAACAATTAAAGATTTAAGAATAATTAAAAATGAAATAAATCTTCTTGTTAAACAAAATAAGGAACACCAATTTAAATTTATTGATAGTTTAAATATTAATTCATTTAATAATAAAATTTCTAATGCTGCTCAGAAATATCTGCGTCAAGAGAAGAAATTTTATATGAGAAAGTTTAATAATGCTACAGATAATATTGATTTTACATACGAAGAATTAATTGAAAAACTTGGAGGTAAAAATAATCTTGACAAATTAAAAAATGATTATCACAACGTTTGTTTAGATGCATTGTTAAAAAATAAGCAAGAAATACATAAAATATATGAAACAGACGACAGGTTGTTACAAATGATGGATCCAATTTATAAGAACCCTGAATCAAATTATGGAAGAGCTCATTTTTATGCTCCGGTAAAAAATATTTTTGGTTTGACTATTGATACTTTTTGGTTTGATATTATTGTGATATGGTTATTTGTATTTGTTTTGTATTTTACTCTTTTATATGATTGGTTAAGAAAAGCAATTGAGGGCTTTGGTAATTTAAAGTTGAAAATAAAACGTTAAAATTTTGGCAAGAGCTAAAATGTGATTTTATACTGCTAAAATATATATTATTTGAGTCCACACCGAAAAGTAGAAAAAGAACGAAAAAAACTTTTCAGAATGGGCTCTTATTTTGACAATTCTTCTTTAAGAAATTTGGCGGTATAACTAGTTTTATTTTGAGCAATTTGTTCGGGTGTTCCTGTACAAATTATTTCGCCACCATTTTTTCCACCATCAATACCAAGGTCAATAATGTGGTCAGCCATTTTAATAACATCAATATTGTGTTCAATAACAATAATAGTATTTCCTTTATCAACAAGTTTATTCAATACTTTTAGCAAAACATTAATATCTTCAAAATGCAAACCTGTGGTTGGCTCATCGAGAATATATAGAGTTTTACCTGTGTCACGTTTTGAGAGTTCCGAGGCAAGTTTAACTCTTTGTGCTTCTCCACCCGAGAGGGTTGTCGATGCTTGTCCTAAAGTGATATAACCTAAACCAACTTCTTGTAAGGTTTTAAGTTTGATAAAAATTTTAGGAATATTTTTAAAAAAATCAACACCTTGATTGATAGTCATATTCAAAACGTCGCTAATTGATTTGCCTTTGTAACGAACTTCTAAAGTTTCACGGTTATATCTTTTTCCATTACACTCATCACATTTAACATAAACGTCGGGTAAAAAATTCATTTCAATAGTTTTTACACCTGCGCCCCTGCAACTTTCACATCTGCCACCTTTAACGTTAAATGAAAAACGCCCGGCTTTGTATCCTCTTATTTGAGATTCCGGTAATTTTTCAAAGAGCTTTCTTATCTCTGAAAAAATTCCTGTATAAGTTGAGGGATTTGATCGTGGAGTTTTTCCCAAAGGTGATTGATTTACTTCAACAACTTTATCGATAAAATCAATTCCCTTAATTTTTTCATATTTTAAAGCTTGCTTTTGAGAGCGATAAAAATGTTGTGTGAGAATTGGATATAATGTTTCATTAATAAGAGTTGATTTACCACTTCCTGAAACGCCTGTTATGCAGATAAATTTACCAAGAGGAAAATTAACAGTGATATTTTTTAAGTTATTTCCTTGTGCTCCAAAAAGTTTTATATGTTTGCCATTTCCTTCACGGCGTTTTTTGGGTACTTCAATAAGTTTTTTATTATTCAGGTATTGTGCAGTTAAACTATTCGATTTTATAATTTCTTCAGATGTCCCTTGAGCTACAATTTCTCCACCATGTTTTCCTGCAAACGGTCCCATATCAATAATATGATCGGCACACTGCATCATATCTTTGTCATGCTCAACAACAATTACAGAATTACCCGCATCTCTTAATTGTTGAAGAGAGTTGATGAGTTTCAGATTGTCTTTTTGGTGTAAGCCAATACTCGGTTCGTCTAAAATATATAAAACATTAACTAATTGAGAACCAATTTGTGTTGCAAGTCTTATGCGCTGACTTTCGCCACCAGATAAACTTCTCGCACTTCTGTTTAATGATAAATAATTTAATCCCACATCAATAAGAAAGGTTAATCGTGTGCGAATTTCTTTAAGAATTTCTTTCGATATTATTTTTTGTTTGTCAGAGAGTTTATCCTCAATATTTTCGAACCAGTCATAAAGCTCGTCAATATCCATATTTGAAAGCTCAGAAATGTTTTTGCCTGCAATTTTAAAATATAGCGATTCTTTTCTTAACCTGTTTCCATTGCACTCCGGACAAGTTGTTTTTTTAATAAAATAACTAAATTTTTTTTGATTACTCTTTGAACCGTTATCTGTCTTTTGTTCAGTAATGTAATTTATTATGCCTGCGAAACTTAAAAAATAGTTAGAAGATGAGCCAAGTGGCGTATTTCCCAATTTGAATGTTTCATCAGAACCATAAAGTATTATATTTAAAACATTTTCAGGAATCTTTTTTATTGGTGTCGATAATGAAATTTTATATTTTGATGCAATGGCTTCTAATTGCCAAAATATTAGAGAGCTTTTGTATTAGCCAATGGGAGCAATACCGCCTTTGTTTATGCTTAAACTGTCGTCAGGAATAATTTTAGATATATCAATTTCATTAATTGTGCCAAGTCCATTACATTTTGGACAAGCTCCCTTGGGCGAATTAAAAGAGAATGAATGAGGCGCCGGTTCATCGTAAGAAATTCCGCTTGTTGGGCACATTAAGTTGCGACTGAAAAATCTTGTAGAGTTAGTTTCATGGTCAAGAATATTTATAACACCTTTTCCATATTGCATAGCCAACTGAATAGATTCTTTTAGCCTTTTTGAGTCTTTGTTATCAATTTTTAGTTTATCAATAACAATTTCAATGTTGTGCGTTTTGTATCTATCGAGCTTTAAGCCGTATGTCAGTTCTTTTATTTCACCATCGATGCGAGTATATAAAAAACCTTTTTTGCGAGTTTGATCTAATAATTCTTTATAATGTCCTTTTCTTCCTTTTACTATTGGCGATAATAGAATGATTTTTTTATTGGCGTAGTCCTGATTAATGATTTCTAATATTTTTTCATCGGTATATTTCACCATTTTTTCGCCTGATATGTACGAATAAGCTATGCCGGCTTTTGCATAAAGCAAACGTAAGAAATCGTAAATCTCAGTAATTGTGCCAACAGTAGAACGAGGATTTTTGTTTGTTGATTTTTGTTCAATAGCAATAACAGGGCTCAATCCGGTGATTTTGTCAACGTCGGGGCGTTCCAGTTTTCCAATAAATTGACGAGCATAAGCCGAAAAAGTTTCAATATACCTTCTTTGTCCTTCGGCATAGATAGTATCAAAAGCTAATGATGATTTTCCACTGCCACTAAGTCCTGTAATTACAGTTAACTTCTTGCGTGGTATTTTAACATCAATGTTTTTAAGATTATGAACTCTTGCACCTAATACATTAATATTGTGTGAATTATTGCTTTTTTTTATCAATTTTTTGTGTATTGTTTTATATATATTACAAGAATGCAAAGTTAATAAAATAAAGTTCAAAAAGTTAAAAGTTTATAAAGTTCGTAAAGTTGAGCGAAAGAGAAATGGCTAAATTTTATTTTGAGGTGCTGATATTAATTTATCAATCTTTTAATACCATTCTTAAGTACTGCTACATGAAAGTTTAAAAGTAAGCCAACTTTAAATAAGTAAGTACTTGTGCAGTATGAACATCATTAAGTGTTTCCACTGTTTTTGTTTCAATTACTACTTTTTCTTCAACTAATAAATCTATTCTATATCCATGGTATAGTTTTACTTCTTTATAAACAATTGGCATTGGTTTTATTTTTTTAACATTTAAACCTACTTGTTTTAACTCATAGAATAAACATTCCTGATAAGCAGATTCTAATAAACCCGTACCTAAATGTCTGTGTACCTCTATTGCACAATCAATAATCTTTTTAGATAATTAATTTTTCTTTGTGAAACTTAGTGAGAACTCCGTGTTCCTTTGTGGAATAGCT
>QMPG01000172.1 GCA_003648455.1 Bacteroidota bacterium | reverse complement strand
GCCCAAAATTTCATATTGCCATCGTTAGCGCAAATTATAAAAACAGACATTGTAAGCATAAAAAACTTAGTGTGATAAAATGATTAAGATAGACACACATTCTAAAAGAAAATTGATTTATGAACTTATAGATGTAGTTGGATTTTTATTTTTTCTATCTGTATTTATACTGGCAATTGGACAAAAAACAGATAACGCATTTATTGAAAAATATAATGTGATTTTTGTAATTCTCTTCGTTATAGGATTTATTTGGATTTTAATTCGACTTTTTGTCGGTAGGATAAAATGGTATAAACCAATAAATAAAACTGGAGAAATTGATTTCTATGATAATTATTTGACTTATAAAAATACAAATATTCAAATAGACCAGATTAAAACGATAAGAATTGGAGTAACTCAATGTAAAGGACAACCTGCAGGAGGACGTTCGGGATTGAGTGACGGGACTGGAAATTATATTGAGATATTTTTAAAAGATAAAATGAGACTTAAAGAAAGGTTACTCATTGAGAGTCTACAACAAGTCAATGACTTAAAATTGCTTATGGATACCTGGGAAAAAACAGGAATAATGATAATTGGATATTGGAAACCATTTTTACATATTTTTGAAAAATAACTTGCGCTAATCGAGTAGGCGGCTGACGGTCAAATGACCGCCAGTGCAACTCTCACACCAACATATCCATAAAGGACTTTTAGCTATAGAAATAATTTGAACGCAGACTGCTTGTTTTCCTAAAATTTTATTATAGACTCCCAGTCTGTGCGCTTCTAAAATTAAGCCGAAAAATTCATAATTTTTCTAAGCTTAAGAATTACCAACAAACTTGGTGTTTTTATAACCCAAAATTTGGGTACTTCTAATGTGGAGTTTACTTGCGTGAGCTCACCGCCAGCTGGCGGTTCGGTTCCCGCATTACTTCCAACCATCCATCGCTAATTCATGCAATTCACTTCGTTTTTGCATGATAAAGCGGGTTAACAAAAAAATCGCCGGACTACATATATAAATTTGCATATTTCAAATAAATTGTTATAATGTAGAAAGTATTAATTAATTAATTAATTAAATTTTCATGATTCAAACAAAAGTATTTAACACATCAAACAAACCAGATTTAGAAGAAAAAAAAGTACTGATTAATTTCTTATTTGATAACCTTCAAGAATATGGTGATCCAAAATCAGACATAGAAAAAGCAATTGATTACGCTTTGAAAGAAACAATTTCTTTTGGTGGATTTATTTTGGTTTCTTATTTAGAAAATGAAATTTCAGGAGCAGTAGTAGTTAATCAAACAGGGATGAAAGATTATATTCCTGAAAACATTTTAGTATATATTGCAACTCATAAAGACCACAGGGGAAAAGGAATTGGAAAAGCATTGTTAAAAAAAACCATTGATATTGCAAATGGCAGCATTGCATTACATGTTGAACCAGAAAATCCGGCAAGGTTTTTATATGAAAAAGTAGGATTTAGCAGCAAGTATATTGAAATGAGATATAAAAAGGAGAAATAATGGCATTTGTAACATTAGATATAAAAAAACTACATTCAAACTTTAACTATCTCAATACCCTTTTTAAAAAAAATGATATTGAATGGTCTATTGTTTCAAAAGTTTTGAGCGGTAATAAGCTATTTTTAACAGAATTATTAAAATTTGATATTAAACAAGTATGCGATTCTCGGGTCTCTAATTTGAAAGTAATTAAAACAATTAATCCTAAAATTGAAACCGTTTATATTAAGCCACCTGCAAAACGGTCGATATCAAGCGTTATAAAATACGCTGATATTAGCATGAATACCGAATTTGAAACTATTAAACTTTTATCGAAAGAAGCACAAAGGCAAAAAAGAACTCACAAAATTATTATAATGATTGAGCTGGGGGAACTTAGAGAAGGCGTTTTGGGCGAAGATTTTATAGATTTTTACGAAAGTGTTTTTAAACTGAAAAATATTCAGGTTGTAGGAATTGGTGCAAACTTATCATGCTTATATGGTGTTTTACCTAATCATGACAAACTAATTCAGTTAAGCCTGTATGAGCAGTTAATTGAAGCAAAATTTAACAAACAAATTCCTTATGTTTCCGGCGGTTCTTCTGTAACAATACCTTTAATCTTTCAAAATCTTTTACCTAAAGGAATTAATCATTTTAGAGTAGGCGAAACATTATTTTTAGGAACAGACGTTTACAATAATACTAAATTTAAAAAGATGCACTCTGATGTATTTATGCTCTATTCTGAAATAATTGAACTAACAGAAAAACAGACTGTTCCAATGGGAGAAATGGGAACAAATGTTGAAGGCGAAAGTTATGAATTTGACCAAACAAATATTGGAGAAACATCATACAGGGCAATTATTGATTTAGGACTTCTCGACGTAGAAATTGACCACCTTCATTTAGTTGATAAAAATATAAAATTAGCCGGTGCAAGCTCTGATATGTTAGTAATTGACCTTGGCGAAAATAAAAAGAAATATAAAGTAGGCGACTTAATTAAATTTGAATTAGATTATATGGGAATTCTTAGAATTATGAACTCTAAATATATTGAAAAAAAAATAAAAACCCCAAACGCATAAATAAATAGAAATAAGCAGTATATAAAATTTGCACGACTTTTATTCCTTACTAGGCGTAGTCTCCGACTACGCCTTTTATTTCTTCATACATAATGCAAAGTAAAATTTTAATTTTTGACATAAAAACCTATTCAAACTTAATCATAGAAATTCGTTTTTTGCCATCCATAACAACAGAAATTGGTTTTTCGAAACGAACGTGTTTAAAAAATTTTGTTGTCTCCATTACTTTTTGTTTGTTAAGAACTTGCCAATCAATAAATTCAGTGGGAGAAGAATGAGAAATAGAGAAATATCCAACATTCATTGAGGTAACATTATGAAAAAAATGAGAGCCAAGCGAAGCATCTAAAGGAAAATCTTCCATACTAACTTCAACAATAATCTTAGCATTAGAGATTTGAGTCCAAATAACAGGAATACCAATAAATTTATCGCGAGTACCCCATCTGCCCGGACCAATTAATATGTATTTTTTATTTTTCTCAATCATCTTTTTATTCAAAATCTCAATCTCATCAACCATTTCTTGTGTTTTCAGCTTATCAAACTTACCATTATCGACAAAAATCACATCCTGAATATCTTCAAGTTTTCCGTTTCCCATGCTCTTTTCTGCAAAGAGAATAATTTTATCTTTATTAATCTTATCAAAATCAATATTATAGTCTTCTTCGTTACCAATAAGAGGTTTTATTTGTAGCAAATAAAACGAGGGTAGATTGTTTACAGTTTTGTTTAAATCAACAGCATATTCAATCTCGCAATCGCAACCAAGAGCTTCTTTCACAACATCGAGCAACACGTCAATTGTATCAGCCAAAGGTATATAATCGTATTTCAAAATATTTGCAAAATTAACAATTCGCGGTCCGTAGTTATCTAAACCCGGCTCAATAGTGTCGTTATCAATATTATAAACAGACACACAATGATTTAATGTTCCATGTTTTTCTGCCTCCATAAGGTCAATTTTTTTCAGACCTGCCTCTTCCCCGTCACGCAGTAAATCAACATCCTGATTATCCATATTCAGAACATACAAATCAAGCTGAGTGCTTTTAAATAAATCTTTGGGAGTATTAATATCGAGTTTCGGAAATTTTGGAGAATATCTGTATGTTTTATCCCCTTCAACAACATATTTACCAAGTCCGATGGCAGAAACAGCAAAACCATCTTCGGGTTTCATATGCGAAACAGGATAAAAATTATGCGACTGAGCGGTTCCGCTGATATGCGGATAATAACAACCATTATAATTATTACCAACAACCTCCTGAATGACAACAGCCATTTTTTCTTCTTCAATTTTATAGTTAACAGCTTGGAAATATAAACGTGCCGAGTTTGAAAACATTGATGCATAAACCAATTTAATGGCATCGCAAATCTGCTTATAACGCACTTTTATGTCGGCATAATTATTTGGTAGCATATAAGTTGAATAAATTCCTGAGAAAGGCTGTAAGGTAGAGTCTTCAAACAAGCTTGATGAACGCACAGCAATAGGTTTTTTCATTACTTCTACAAGAATTTTTAATCTCTTGGTCAAGTCATATGAAAATTCTCCGGCAAGAAATAAATTTTTTATCTTATCATAATCATCCTCTTTATATGCTTTCTCTTTAAGATGATTAATCTCCATAAAAAGGTCAAATTCGTAGGTTCCAATAATTAATGTTGGAGGCGTTCTAATATTTATTTTCGGAACAAGTTCCGAAAAATTAAAATTATATATTAAAGTGTTAACAAAAGCCAGTCCTCTGCCCTTTCCTCCAAGAGCACCTTCGCCAAGACTAACAACATTTGTTTCGTCTAAAATTTCTCTTTTCTCAAAGTTTATTACTTTGCCAATATTATCTTCGTTACGATAAGTTTTAATAACATAATTCATAAAATTTCTGAATTCATCAATAGTTTTGAAATCAGTAATTTTAACAGGATTAATCATCTTGGCAATTTTTATCTCGCCACGTGCCATTAACCACAATGAGAAATGATTTCTTTTTGCGTGATAAAGGATCGACTCGGCAGGTATTTTACCAATTAAATCTTCAAACTCTTTGAGGTTTCTGGCAACAGCAATCTTAGCACCTCTGGCATCTTTGTAAATAAAATTACCAAAACCAAGATATCGTTCAATAAAACTTTTAATATTCTGAATTAAATAATCGGAATTTTTATTTATAAATATTGATTTTAACTCGCTTGCCATAACGGCATTATCTGGATCTGACGATTGCAAAATTATTGGCAAATCGGGATAAATGCTTCTTGCATAATTAACTAAAGAGAAACCGGCTTTTTCGTCAAATTTACCATTCTTTTTAAATTTCACATCAGATATTAAACAAAGCATATTATCAGAATAATTATTAAAAATCTCAATTGCATCTTCATAATCAGTTGCTAATAATATTTTAGGTCTTGCCCTCAGCCTTAACACTTTATATAAATCATCGGTGCTAACATCTTCAATCAGCCTTTGAGTTTGCTCCATCACACTCGAATAGAGAATTGGTAAATAACGGGAGTAATATTTCTCCGAATCTTCAACCAAAAGTATGACTTTTACATATCCAATTTTTGTGTCATTTTCAATATTTACTTTGTCTTCGAGCAGTTTTACCATTGCAAAAAACACAGTAGAATCGCCGTTCCAAACAAAAATTCTGTCAATTGAAATTAATTTATCTCTAAAATAATTTATTTCCATATTATTATTCAGCAGTAAAAAAATAGGAATGTATGGAAAAATATTTTTAAGTTTTTTACTAACTACAGCGGGTTTATTTTTGTCGTTACCAACCATAATTATTATAAGATCGAAATGTCTGCTTTTTAATTGCTTTTTTGCCTCTTCAAAAGTTGTTACTCCGGTAATTCGAGGCACTGAAGTAAGATTTAACTGAGAATATTCACCAAGAATACTTTCGGTAAACCTACCTTCTTTTTCGAGAGTATAAGCATCATACAAAGTAGCAATTAAAAGAATTTCTTTTACTTTAAACGACATCAAATCGTGAAAAATATCTCTGTTAGCATTATATCTGTTAAGAAACATTTGAAGCAATTTTCGGCTGTTTATATTCGCTTTTATGTCTTCTGTTTCTTGCTTCTCATTCTTACCATGCATTCTTGCCTCTTCAACAAGTTTTTTTGCATGCAGAGAATTAATATAATTTAAAATAATTATTGCCAGATTGTTCATCAAGTCTCTCTCTTCTTTTAAAAAAGGACCTTCATAACTTTCTTCAAAATCTTTGGTGTAGTATACTTTTATTTCTCCCGCAATTTTATCAACAGTTTCAAACTTTTGACTTTGAACCCATTTTGTTCTCTTAAAATTTTTACTGAAAAATTTCTTATCATCATAAACAATTTCCACAACAGTAAAATCAGGATATTGCCATGCTTTTGGTAAAATTAAACATATTTGTTGAAGAGTCTCATCTATTGATTTGCCTTCTGATATTATTTTATTTGTTTGGTTTATACACGCCAATTCTTTAAGTCGCTCATTTCTTTCAACAAACAGTTTTTTATAATCAATATTATTATTAGTATCCATAAAAATAAATTTTAAATCAACAATCAATAAATATACTAAATATAATTAGTGCATTAATATTTTACATAATAAGATTATTCATTTGTTGTGATTCACCTCACAAAAACTCTGTTATTTATTGATTATCAACAATTAAGATATTATATAAATTATTAGCTTTAATATTTGCAGTGTCAATGTCATTAAATTTAATAATAATTCTGCAATTTCAAAAATTAAGAATTCATATTTTCAAAAAAATCGTTTTTTTTGAAAATTTCAAAACTCTCATATCGCCCCATCAATACGATAATTACCGGCAGTATTTGTATATATATATATTTATTTTTATATAATTACTTGTAAAATTTTAATTAAATTTATTATATTAGTAAAAAAATATTTAAATTTTAAAATCTAAAAAAATCTTAACCATTATGGAACAATCTCAAAATCCCAAAGTACAAGAATTTATGGCAAAAGTTATTGCCAAAAATCCGGGTGAAGTAGAATTTCACCAAGCAGTATTTGAAGTTGCAGAATCATTAATTCCTTATATTGAGGAACATCCAAAATATAAAAAAGGGAAAATTTTGGAACGAATAGTTGAACCTGAAAGAGTATTAATGTTCAGAGTTCCTTGGGTAGATGATAAAGGAGAAATTCAAATAAATCGTGGTTTTCGAATTCAGATGAATAGTGCAATTGGTCCTTACAAAGGAGGT
>QMPG01000171.1 GCA_003648455.1 Bacteroidota bacterium | reverse complement strand
CCATCAATTTTCCCTGTAGTATCTTTAAGCCAGCTTATTGTTGCTTTCTTTGTAAAATGATCTACGCTAACACTGTCAATTTTTGGCTTAGGAAGAGTGTCTTGAGAGAAACTTAAAAATCCGAAAAATAGAAAAATTAATAATATGTAATTTTTTTTTCGCATGGAATAAAATTAAATATTTTTTGAGTATAATAAAAGACATTATTAATATTTTCCTGCAATAACATCATAAAAGCTTTCTTCTTGTAAATAGTTATTAGCTATTTTGTTTAATTCTTCAGCAGAAATATTTTTTATTGTTTCAATATGTTTTTCAAAATAATTATAATTTAAACTATTGTTAATTAAGATTTTCAAACTCTCAGATAAAGCAAATGGGCCATCGAAGTAATTAAGCAAATCGCCCAACATGTAGTTTCTTACAATATTTAGTTCGGTTTCGGGTATTAATTCATTTTTTATTTTTCTTATTTCATTATAAATTTCTTTTACAGCATTCTTACTTGCTTCAGACTTTACTTCAGAAATTATTGAAAAGTATCCCGAGTTTTGATAAGATGTTAAAAAAGATTGTATGCCATAGCTATAACCTTTGTCTTCTCTTATGTTAGACATAAGTCGAGAGCCGAAATAACCTCCAAGAACAGTATTCAAAACCTGCATCCCCGAAAAATCTTTGTTTTTACGATTAAAAAGGCTTTTCCCAATTCTAATTGTTGATTGCACAGCATCTTCTTTATTAACAATATGTTCTTTTTGTTTTGAGGATGCTATTTCAAAATTTATTTTTTTTTCGTTGTATGATTTTTCCCAATCATTACCGCCAAAATAATCATTAATTAAATCATGAAAAGTACTATCTATTTTACCTGATGCAATGATTTTACAATTTTTTGATGTGTAGAATTTATTATAAAAATCTATTATTTTATTTTGATTTATTCTATCAAAATCTTCAATATTTATTTTATTCGAATACGGATGTTTTTTTCCGTAAATTATTTCTAAAAATTTACGTTGAGCTAATACATTCGTTTTTAAACTATTGGTTAAATAATTTTGTTTTCTGTTAGTTAAATAAATATCAAGTTCTTTTTTTGGAAAGATTGAGTTTTTTAATAAATCTTCAATAATAGGTAGAACATTATTTAAGTGTTTGTTTAAACAAATAAAGCTAACTATACCGAAATCATTATCAATATTCAGTTGTAATATTGCACCATAATAATCTAATTTTTCTGCAATTTCATGAGAAGCAAATCTTTTTGTACCCTCATTAATCAATGAATTTGTTGTTGATGCAACTAATGCAGAATTTTGATACCAAACACCGGCAGTAAAAACAAAATCAATTTTTATAATATCTTGAGAACCTGCATTTATTGTATATAAAGGGATATTATTACTCAATTTATTTTGTTTGGCTTTAATAATATCAATCTTCTCAATTTTATGATAATCAGGTTGTATTTTTCTATTTAACTCTTGCATGTTTTCTAATTATTATTGTTTGATGGCGTTATAAAATAATGTAGAACAGTTAGATTCTTTAAAAATATTGTTTGCAATATCGTTGATTTGTTTTGGATTTACATCTGAATATTTTTTAGATTCTAAATTAATATTTTCTGCATCTCCCAACAACTCATGGAATGAAAGGTTCATTGCTTTATTCAATACACTCATTTCTGATAATTCGAGTATAGTTTCAACCTTATTTTTCACTTTGGTTAATTCATATTCGGAGATATGATTGGTTTTTATCAACTCTAATTCTTTTTCAATAGATTTATCGGCAACATCCATATCAGTACCTTTAATTAGTTGTCCTGTGATAATAAACAAACCGTTATCAATGTCACCGGTAATATATGCATCAATATTGCTAAATATTTTTTGTTTTTTAACCAATGATTGATATAATCGAGACGATTTTCCATTTGCAAGAATGTCAGATAATAAATCAGTTGCATGATAATTTTTATCATTACGAGAGCACATATGGTATGCTTTGTAAATAGCATTAAAAGGAACTTCTTTTTTTATAGATTTTTCTCTTTTCTCTGTTTGTTCTGGTTCAGCAGGTAAATTTCTGACGGGGACATTTCTTTTTTCGATTGAACCAAACCATTTTTCTGCATATTTTTTTATTTGCTCAGTTTCAACATCTCCGGCAACAGTTAATATTGCGTTATTTGGGGCATAATATTTATTAAAGAAGTTCTTAACGTCATCTAAATTTGCGTTTTCAATGTGTGAAATATCTTTGCCTATTGTTGCCCAACGGTATGGGTGTTTTTTATATGCCAATGGGCGCAACATTAGCCAAACATCACCATAAGGCTGATTTAAATATCGTTGTTTATATTCTTCTATTACTACACTACGTTGAACATTTAGGCTTTTTTCGGAGAAATTTAGGTTCTTCATCCTGTCAGATTCTAACCAAAAACCTGTTTCAATATTATCTTTTGGAAGTGTTAAGTAGTAGTTTGTAATATTTGTATTTGTAAAGGCATTGTTTTCTCCTCCAACCAATTGCAGAGGTTTGTCATAAACAGGAATGTTTTTTGAGCCACCAAACATTAAATGTTCAAATAGATGTGCAAAACCTGTTTTATTAGGATTTTCATCTCGTGAGCCAACATTGTATAAAATATTTATTGCAACAATTGGTGTCGATTTATCTTTATGAACAATTACTTTTAGTCCGTTTTTTAGTGTGAATTTATCAAATTTTATCATATTGTAATTTAAAAAAAAGCAAAATGATGTTTAACCATTTTGCTTTAAGTAATTAATATCTAAATCAAATATTATTATTTGTCATCTTTCTTTTTATTTTTTTTTGTTGGGAAGTCTTCAATTTCAGGATTTGCCTCTATTGAACCCCAATTGTAATTGTAAAGACCTTTTATTAGTCTTTTTTCTTTTTCTTCAGGTGTTAGCTTAAGATAACGTTCTCTTTTTTCTTTCTGTAATTTGAGTTGTTCTTCAATAATTTGCTTTTTAACTTCACGCACTTCACTTTCTTTTTTATTTCTTAAGAAGTTTTTGGCTACTGACGGGAAAAGTTCAAGTAATAGTTCCTCTTTTTCATCAGAAGCTAATTTAAACCCTCCGAAATCTTCACAAATAGTTTCGTTTTCTTGTTTTTTATAATTACTTGAATCGTAATCTGAAGCCTCTTTTACACCGCAAATTTTTTCTCTAAAGTTTGGGTCGATGTTAATAGGCGTTTTACCATAATTACCCTTTACAAGATTTTTAAATTGAGTTGATATATTTGTATAATAAGGATTTCCTCCATTGGCATCAATAACGCAATTAACAGCCTGAACCCCAACTATTTGGCTGGAAGGTGTAACTAAAGGAGGGCAGCCGGCGTCTATTCTTACAATTGGTACGGTTTCCAACACTTTGTTTACTAATTTTTCTAATTTAAGTTGTTTAAGTTGAGCCAGCATATTTGTGTACATACCTCCTGGTATTTCTGCATTTTTAACTCTTTCGTTAGGTCCAATAAAATTAAAATAGTTTTCAATTTGATGAATAACACTTAGTAATTCCGCTTCTTTATCTTTTTTAGCCAACTCAATAGCTTTGTCAAATAATTTATCTATTTTTTCAGGTAAAGAATCTTTAGTAATATCAAATTCAATTGGGAATAATTGTTTATAGTTATCAAACTCTTCAAGCTCATGTCTGATTGTTCTTAATTCATTATTGATTTTTACAACAGCGTCTAAATTAACGCCGGTATCTAATCCTAATTTATTTGCAAAAATTTGAATAAGCTCAAATGCAGGAGCAGCCGGACCGCTTGAAAAGTTCATTATATTTGTGTCAACAATATCTACATTATTAACAATAGCCATTAAAACAGATGCTAATCCATATCCGGGTGTGCAATGAGTATGAAAATCAATTGGTACTTTAATTTCTTCTTTTAAGCGTCTAATAAGTTTTCCTGATATTGACGGGGTAATTAAACCTGCCATATCTTTTATTGTAATAATATCTGCACCTAGCTTTTCAAGTTCTTTGGCTTTTTCAATATAATAATCTATTGTGAAAATATCGTGGGGTAATTTTTTCCCTTTTAAAAATGCTTTTGCTTTTTGTGCTTTTGTAAATTTCGGATCAATAGTATAACAAATAGCACAATCAACTTGCCCGCCGTTTGCTTTTACGTATTTGATTGTTGATTTCATGTTGTTAATATCATTTAAACAATCAAATATTCTCATAATGCTAATACCACTCTCAATAGCATTTCTGTTAAAGCCCTCAATAACTTCTTCCGGATATGGGTTATAACCAAATAAGTTTCTTCCTCTCGAAAGAGCTGTTAAATTAGTACTATCACCTAATTTTTTTTTAATTGTTTCTAAACGAATCCAAGGGTCTTCGTTCAAAAAACGCATAACAGAATCGGGAACGGCACCTCCCCATACTTCCATTGCATAAAAATTTGCATCTTTATAAAAAGGTAAAACTTTGTCAATCTGCTCTTGTTTCATTCTTGTAGCAAAAAGCGATTGCTGTCCATCCCGTAGAGTTAAATCTCTTATTAATAACTTATTACTCATTCCCTTGATATGTTAAATTTGTTAGAATAATTAAATTTTTATTTGTCTTCAAAAATATAGATTATAGTTTGATAAACGAAATAAATATTGAATTTAATATAAAAAAAGTTAAAATTTATGTTTGTCTTAATTGCCTAAATATTAATTTATTATTAATTGTAATTAAATTATTTTTTATTATTTGATTTTTTTTAAACGTAAATTGTATTTTTGTAGCATTATGGCAAGAAAAAATTTAATAGGGAAAGTTTTAAGATGGCGTGTTAAACATATAAAACAAAGACAATTTATTTTAATTTTGAGCTTTGTTGTTGGAATTTTAAGTGGATTAGCTGCAGTTGTTTTAAAAAATACTATTCATTATACTAGAATTTTATTAACTCAGGGGTTTGATGTTCAACGAGAAAATATATTATATTTTGCTTATCCTTTTTTCGGATTAATTTTAACTGTTTTATTTGTTAAGTATCTTGTAAAAGATAAAATTGGACATGGTGTTAGTAGAATACTTTATGCTATTTCAAAAAAGAATAGTATAATTAAATCACACAATAATTTTTCATCAATTATTGCAAGTACTTTTACAATTGCTTTTGGTGGTTCTGTTGGTTCTGAGGCTCCTATTGTATTAACAGGTGCTTCTCTCGGTTCATCTCTCGGAAAATTATTTCATTTAGATTATAAACAAGTTACTCTACTTGTTGCTTGTGGTTCTACAGGTGCTATTTCCGGAATTTTTAATGCACCAATAGCAGGCTTGGTATTTACTCTCGAAATATTAATGCTTGATTTAACAATGGCTTCTTTAATTCCATTATTGATTTCTGCCGTTACTTCTACCATGGTTTCTTCTTTTTTAATGGGTAAAGGGGTTTTATTAACATTTAACTTAACACATGCTTTCCTTTTAAAGAATATCCCTTATTATATTCTACTTGGTGTTTTCTCGGGATTTATCTCAATATATTTTACTCGTGCTTCAATGTTTGTGGAATCTAGTTTTGAAAGATTTAAAAATCCTTTTAGAAAGCTGATTTACGGTGGACTTATTCTTGGTTTATTAATTTTTATTTTTCCTTCATTATTTGGTGAAGGATATGAAACTTTAAAAATTATTTTGAGTGGACATGGTTCTGATATTTTAAATAATAGCCCTTTTTATTCTATTAAAGATAACTATTGGTTATTTGTTGTTTTTCTAAGCTTAATTTTGATATTTAAAGTAATTGCGATGGCTGTTACTAATGGTGCCGGTGGAGTTGGAGGTATTTTTGCCCCATCTTTGTTTATGGGGGGATTATCAGGATATCTTTTAGCTCTTGTGATTAATAAAAGTAAATACATTGATGTTCCTGAAAGCAATTTTGCTCTTGTTGGTATGGCTGGTGTTATGGCTGGCGTTATGCATGCACCAATGACATCAATTTTCCTTATTGCAGAAATTACCGGTGGATACGGTTTGTTTATTCCTTTAATTATTACATCAACAATATCGTATATTACAATTAACTATTTTGAGCCACACTCAATTTATACTAAACGTTTAGCAAGAAGAGGCGAACTCATTACTCATAATAAAGACCGTGCCGTTCTTACTTTAATGAAACTTGGTAAGGTTATTGAAACCGATTTAAAAACGATAGGACCAGATAATACTTTAAGAGATTTAGTTCATATTGTTTCAAAATCAAAAAGAAACATTTTTCCTGTTGTTGATGAAAGTAATATATTGCTTGGTATTGTTTTATTGGATAATATTAGAGAGATCATGTTTAACCCCGAAATGTACGATACTACGTATGTACATGAGTTAATGGTTATGCCACCAACCTTTGTATCTTCAAATGAACCAATGGATAGCGTTATGAGAAAGTTTGAAGAATCAAGAGCTTGGAATCTTCCTGTTATTGATGATGATGTTTATGTTGGCTTTGTTTCTAAATCGAAAATATTTTCGGCTTATCGAAGAATTTTAGTTTATTTCTCAGATGAATAGCAAAAAAAAGGACAACCACATACATATCTTTACACGGTAATAAATTGAGTTTATTTTACTTTAAAGGGTCATTAACTGTTATTCAGTCATTTATAGCCATTCATTGTTAAACCATACAATGACAGTGAAACGAATGACACGAAATTAATGACGTGAAACAAAATGACAAATAGTAAAATGCAATTTATGTCCCGAGTAGAATATTTTGCAATTGCCTTAAATAATAACCTGAGTTCGATATAAGATATAAAACACAGAAATTCAGAAATGAATAAGATTTGTGAATAAAATTCTGAATTAATAACGGGTTATTTAGAAGAATTTTAGGTGCAAAGATTGTT
>QMPG01000170.1 GCA_003648455.1 Bacteroidota bacterium | reverse complement strand
GATGGATAGCGGAAAGTAAAGCGGTAAACCCCGCATTAGAAGTACCCAAATTTGGGGTTTTAAAAACACCAAATTTGTTGGTAATTCTTAAGCGTAGAAAAATTATGAATTTTTCGGGTTAAAAACTTTCCACAGTTGCTTTTGCACTGTACTTTTTTGAGTTAATTTTTTTGCACCTTATTTTTATCATACATTAAATTCACTTCTTTTGCAATTATAATAAGCTGAGTTCGATATATTACAAATTTCTGGATTCATGACCCATAAACTGATTATTAATGGATTATGAGGATTTATTCGTAAACTGTAGTTATCGCAAATATTCAATATTCAACACTCAATAATCAATATTCAAATGTTGCTGACGCACCCAAATCCTTTATACTAGAAGTTATTTAATTGAATATTGAAAATTTTATATTGAGTGTTGAATGTTTAAAATGCAACAATGTAATATACGATAAGTCTGGATTTCTGAATTTATTATTTAACACTACACTATAAAATAAAAAATCTTATAATCGTTTGGTATTTAGGCTTTTAAAATTTCGAGTATTTTTTTATAGAAAACTCAAGATTTAGCTTTTTACTGCTTTAAGTAACCTAACATATTTTTTAAAATAATAAGTTTCATGAAAATCATTAAATCCATAATCTTTGAGAATTGATTTCCAGTCTCTTTCAATAAAGTCAAACGCATATTTACATTCAATTTTTTTAAATACAAGACGATGATGAAAAGGCATTTTGTTCATATCAAATTCAGCAAAATCAAGAATATTAAAAATACCGCCGGGTTTTAAATTGTCGTAAGCATTTTTAATAACAATTTTTCTTATTTCGTGTGGAAAGCCATGAATAACAAAACTTATAAAGACTTTATCAAATTTTTGGTCGAGCTCAAAAGGTTGGTCAATTCTTTTATTAATAAATTCTATATTTTTGTGATCTTTAGTATTTGCCAAAAATTGTTTTTCCATATCTTCAGAAATATCCAATCCTGTAAAAGAAGAATTATTACCTGAGAAATTATTCATTAATAAAATATTTCTGCCGGTACCACAACCCAAATCAAGTACCTTGTCGTTAGCTTGTACATCTACAGCTTTTATGGCTTTTTTAATGAACCCCTTATACAAACCAAATGAAGCAATATTCATTACTGTATCATAATTTCTTGCTGTAAATTTTGTTAACTCGACACCCGAATCTTGATAAATTTTTTCCATTTTTTTATTTTTATAAAGAGTTTAAATACTCGGTTGCAAACAACGCTGCATTTGTACCATCTGCAACAGCAGTTGTAATTTGTTTAAATCGTTTAGGAATAGAATCTCCGGCAGCAAAGACGCCTTTTAAGTTTGTTTGAAATTTTTCGTCAACAATAATCTCTCCGGAGTCGAGTAAATCAACTTTATCTTTACAGATATCAGTATTTGGAACATAACCTATAAAAATAAAAACACCGTCAATATTCTTCTCATATATTTCTCCTGTTTTTAAATTCTTAATATTAACTCTATTCAGCTGACTGTCTCCAAAGAAACCGGAAATAGTAGATTCCATAATAAAGCTGATTTTTTTGTTTTCTTTCGCCTCTTTTATTGCAATGTCGGAAGCCTGAAAATAGTCAAATTCATGAACAATAGTAACCGATGATGCATATTGTGTTAACGAAACAGCTTCTTCTAATGCGGAGTTTCCACCACCAACGACTATAATATCTTTATCTTGAAAAAAGTCGCCATCACAGGTTGCACAAAACGAAATACCTTTGCCTTTGAATTCATTTTCGCCCTCTACATTTAATGTTCTGGCTTTTCCTCCAAGAGCCAATATAACTGATTTTGCTTCGTAAATATTTCCGTCAGATGTTTTAATAGTTTTTGTGTCATTAGAAATATCTAATTTTGAGATAGTAATATTTGATTTTATTACACAACCAAAAGATTTTGCTTGCTTTTTCATAATGCTGCCAAGTTGGTATCCGGCAATATTCTGAACACCCGGATAATTGGCAATCTCATAACTTAAAACCATCTGTCCTCCCAGAGTGCCTTCGTTAAGAATTAATGTTTTTTTCTTTGCTCTTGCAGAGTAAATTCCGGCTGTCAGTCCTGCAGGACCTCCACCAATTATTATTATATCAAATATCTCTTTCATTAATAAAAATTTATTTTTAATCCAATCCGAAAAGTCGAAAAATACTATTTATAAGGAATAAATAAAAGGTTATTTGCAAATTGATACAAATAACCCCATATTTAAAATTTAAAATTCTTCGTTTAAAATTTTAGTAATCTGATCTACATTTTGAATACTAGTAGTTGCTTTTACCATTTTACCGTTTTTATAATAGCAAGTAAACGGTAGTCCCATAAAACCTGCACACATTGGAGCGTTTCTAATAACATGAGCGTCAGGAATATCAAAATCCATATCGGCAAATTTCACATTTTTATATTTCTCTTCACTTTCAAGATCTTCCATTATATCATACACAGGAAGGCACATTGGACCCATTCTGCCACAGCAAATCATGACATTTTCGTTTTCTTCAATAAATTTATTAAATTCTTCAGTGCTGGTAATGTGCTTTAAATTGGTTTGTAACATTTTAATTGATTTTATTGATTTATATTAATATTTACATGTGTCGATATGGCAATATGTGTGCCAAAAACTTTTCTCTGTTATTTTGTCATTTAGAATCAAAATAAATAATAAATATAATCACATTTTGTAACACAGGTTACAAAATACTTATAATATAGTAAGTAATATTGCAAATAAGTACTAACTAATTTATTACTTAAATTTTAGCAGGTAAAATATTTGACAAAGCAGATTTATTGTTTTAAATTAGTAAAAAAAGGTATAAATTAATTAATATTAAATAAAAAAATTATGAGTATGTTTTGTTATCAATGTCAGGAAACAGCCAAAGGAACAGGTTGCACTGTAAGAGGTGTTTGCGGGAAAACAGATGACCTTGCAAACATGCAAGATCTTTTAATATTTGTATTAAAAGGTATTTCTATTTACAGCACTAAAGCACGGGAGCTTGGAATAGAAAATGCAAAAGTTAATAAATTCGTTTACGAAGGTTTATTTATGACCATTACTAATGCAAATTTCGATAAAGAAAGATTTTTCGAAAGCGTTAGGGAAGGATTGAAACTTCGTGAAGAAATTAAAAATGAGCTTGTAAAAGCAGGTGGTACAATTCCTAAAAATTTACATGAATCTGCTACTTGGTATGGTACAACTGTTGAAGAATTTGAGGCTAAGAATACTTCAATTGGAGTTTTGGCAACTGAAGATGAAGATATTAGAGGATTAAGAGAATTAGTTATTTATGGATTAAAAGGTTTGGCAGCTTACACAGAGCATGCTTTTAATTTAGGATTTGAAGATGTTTCTCTTTATACTTTTATGCAAAAAGCTTTGGTTGACACAACAAATGATGCTTTGAGTGCTGACGATTTGGTTGCATTAGTTCTTGAAACAGGTAAATTTGGTGTTGATGCTATGGCTATTTTAGACAAAGCAAATACAACAACTTACGGTAATCCTGAAATCACAAAAGTTAATATTGGTGTCAGTAATAAACCCGGTATATTAATAAGTGGACACGATTTACGTGATATGGAAGATTTGCTAAAACAGACACAGGGCACAGGAATTGATGTTTACACTCATGGCGAGATGTTACCTGCAAATTATTATCCTGCCTTTAAAAAGTATAAAAATTTTATAGGCAATTACGGTAATGCTTGGTGGAAACAAAAAGAAGAGTTTGAAACTTTTAACGGACCAATTTTGTTTACAACAAATTGTATTGTCCCGCCTAAAAAAGATGCATCATATAGCGACAGAGTATTTACAACAGGAACATCAGGATTTCCCGGATTTAAACATATTCCAGAAAGAACTGAAGGAGGACAAAAAGATTTTTCTGAAATTATTGAAATGGCAAAAAAATGCAAACCACCTGTTGAAATTGAAAAAGGAGAAATAATTGGTGGCTTTGCTCATAATCAGGTTATAAAACTTGCAGATAAAATTGTTGATGCAGTAAAAACAGGTGCTATAAAAAAATTCTTTGTAATGGCAGGTTGTGACGGTAGAATGAAAAGCAGAGAATATTATACTGAGTTTGCACAAAAATTACCTCACGATACTGTAATACTAACAGCAGGTTGTGCAAAATATCGTTATAATAAACTTCAATTAGGCGATATAAACGGCATACCAAGAGTTCTTGATGCAGGTCAATGCAACGACTCTTATTCTCTCGTTGTTATTGCTCTTAAACTTAAAGAAGTATTTAAACTAAACGACATTAACGAACTACCAATTAAATATAACATTGCATGGTACGAGCAAAAAGCAGTTATTATTCTTCTCGCATTATTATATCTTGGGGTTAAAGATATTCATACAGGACCAACTTTGCCTGCTTTCTTTACTCCTAATATTCGCAAGGTACTTCAAGAGAAATTTGGACTTGCTTCAATAGGCACTGTTGATGATGATATTAAAATGTTTATGAATTAAAATTAAGATAGTTGCAAAACAGGTGCTTAGCGGATTTGTTGAAAAATTGATATAAGGTTAATAATATTTAAATATTTTATAAAATTACCACTTAGCACCTTTTTGAATAAAAATTATCACTTTTTTGAAATGACAAAATTATTTATGCAACAACATTTTAATTTAATTAATATGTTGTAACTTTAAGAATTAAATTAATAATAACATTATGGACTTAATAAATATTCTTAAACAAGAGCATAGAGAATTATTAGAGCAAATAAAAAAAATAAAAAGGGAAGGTATTAACTCAAATCAAGCAAAAGAAAATATTTGTGAGTTTAAAAATCTTTTAGTAAAACATTTAAGGCGCGAAGATCATGAGCTTTACCCTTTTTTAAATGAGGTTGCAAAAACAAATGTTAATATAGAAATAATGTTACGTGCTTACGCAAATGAAATTAATAAAATAGAAGAAGAATCATTAATTTTTTTTAACAAGTTTGAGAATAATAAATTTACACCTGAGGAACTTAAAAAAAATTTTGATAAAATGGTAGCAAAATTAGAAATTAGAATAATAAGTGAGGAGAAAAAATTATTTCCGAAGTATTCTAATTTTAAATCAAAAAACAAATAAATTAATAACAAAATAATTAAAATTAAGGGAGATTAATTATGACAAACTATGCAGTAGACATGAATTTTCAGTATGATCAATTTATGGATCTTATGAAAATCGCAGGAAAAACAGAACCAGGATATGCTAAAGCTCTTATGGAGTTTATAAACCAAGCTGAAAAACCAGGTGCGCTTAGTACTAAAACAAAAGAGCTTATTTCAATAGCTCTAGGCGTTACAGCTCATTGTACTTTTTGTATTGCATTTCATACTAAAAATGCAATAGCTGAAGGCGCAACAAAACAAGAAATTATGGAAGCAGGACTTGTAGCCGGAATTATGGGTGGCGGACCTGCTGTTGCACACTTGCGTTATGTTATTGACGCTTGCGACCAATTTGGTGCAAAATAAAAAGTCAAATAATGATTTAACTTATCATAAGATAAGTTAAATCATTTATCAAGAATAGTATTTATTATTAACCTTCAAAAGCAAACTTTTGAAGGTTAATTTTTTTTACAATTCAGTTTATTTACAAAAAAGAAACTTGATAAAATTAATAATGAAACAGAAGTAAATACTGCAATATAGCCAAATTGACTTATTAATAATCCTGCTATTAGTGGGAAAATGGCAATTAATATGCTTCCGGCTCCTGAAATTCCCGTATATAATGCTCTATTTTCATTTGTTGATATTTCCATTAAAACACCATTGTTGCTTATCTTATAAATTGCTACAAAAATTCCTGACAAAACAAACAAAAATTGATAAAGGAATTGACTGTCGGCAAAAAATAATGCCATAATCGGTAATGAAGTTCCAATTATCAAACTAAATATTAACAGCGTCTTATAATTAATTTTATGCGATATTTTATAAGATATTAAACTTGCAAGTAGCATTCCTATTGTTCGAAACACCAAAAAATTACCAATAAGTTCATACGATAAACCAAATTTATCTTTAGCAAAAAGTATTAAAAATGGCAGAATACTTATTCCCAATCCCAAACTGTTTATGATAAATAAATAATTTTTTAAGTTTGGATTCTTTTTTATTTCAGATGGAATTAATCGAAAAAAATCAATTATATTTTTTTTATAAATAATTTTCGAGGGCAATTCTCTAATATTCCAAAACCCGGCAGTAGCAACCAGTAAAAGAAAACCTGCACAAAAAAATAATACAGCATAATTGTCGGGATAATCAAACTGTTTTATTAAATATCTGACAAGTAATGCAGAAAAAAACATACCTATACTATTAATTATTTGCTTTAACGAAAAAAAATGTTTCCTGCTTTCTTGCCTTACAGATTTTCCAAAAACATCATTATACGATACTCCTGAATATGAACCACTTAAAGCAAATATTGATATTAAAAAAAATATTAAAAAAATAATTAAATTGTCGCTTAAGCGTCCGGAAATATAAAAAACAATTGACAAGACTATTATTGAAAAAACTCTTAGATTTATTCCTATGAGTAAAAATTTTTTTTTATATACTTTTCTTGAAAGGCTTGATGCAAATATCAACTGAAATATACTTGTTCCTCCTAACATAATTGCAGTTAAAAGACCCAGATGGAAAGCGCTACCACCTGCTTTTATCAACATGGAAGGAATTATTGTACCAATATCCATGAAGTTTGAAGCTAAAGCAAGAAACACAGCATGCCACAAAAAACTTTTGAAATTTATTCTTGACTGTTGTAACGATATTTGCATTAAATTAATTTTACTTTGCGTTTTAATTTCGTCTTAAAAGTAATCAAAATTG
>QMPG01000169.1 GCA_003648455.1 Bacteroidota bacterium | reverse complement strand
TTTAGATAATTAATTTTTCTTTGTGAAACTTAGTGAGAACTCCGTGTTCCTTTGTGGAATAGCTATATCACAGAGATGCTCAAAGTAAACTCAAAGTTACACAAAGGTATTTAATACAATTATATTTATTTATATTCGGCACCTCAAAATAAAATTTAGCCAACGAATGACAATAATTATTTATTTTCTTTTGAAGAATAATTTTTAATAATAAGATAAAACATTAACTTTGTTTGAAAGCCAAACAAATTACTAAATTATTATGCAAAAAGAAGACGCTACTGAATTAATCCTTAAAACATTATCAGAAAAATCATTAATTAAGCAACAAATTTACAACAACACTCTTGAAACATTTAAAAGCCTGAAAAAAATTTCTAAATATTTAATCACCAACTACAAGAAGCAACTCAAAAACAGTTCCAATAAAATCCCTCTTGAATATAAAGATAAAGGCACATATCAAGCTGAATTAAGGGTCGCAGGTGACTTACTAATATTAAATATGCACACAAATGTTTTTGAATTTGATAAAGAGCATGCTATTTGGAAATTACCCTATGTTGAAAATAATGAAATGAACAGTTATTGTGGAATTATAAATATTTATAACTTCTTATCAGATTCTTTTAAATATGACAGATTAAACGATGTTGGTTACTTAATAGGAAGAATATTTGTAAATAAAGACAAGCACTATTTTACTGAAGGGAAAAGACAGTTGGGATTTTTATATAATGAGTTTGAGAATGCTGTTATTGATACAAAAGCTCTTAAAGACATTATTCAATCAGCAATTCTTTATACATTAGACTTTGACTTATTGGTTCCTCCTTACGAAAATATGCAGGTTGCTTCAGTTGCACAAATGAAACAAAAAGTAAATAAAGCAAAAATTCAAACAGGAAAACGCTTAGGTTTTAAATTTTATACTGACGAAAAATTAACATAGTAAGTTAATTTTAAACAAATTCTTTTTTAGTGTAAAAAAATCCACCAATAATTGCTGTAAATGGTGCAACTAAAATTAAACCGAAACTACCAACCAGAGTATGCAATATTTCAGCAGCAACATAATTAATATTAAAAACATTAATTGTTGGTGTGCCTTGTCCCAAAAAAACAAGTAGCATAGCAGTAAACCCACCCGAATAAGCTAGCAAAAGTGTAGTTGTCATTGTTCCCAGCACAGCCTTCCCAACAGAAAAGCCCGATTTAATTATTTCTTTTCGAGATAATGTTGGATATTTTTCCATTATTTCATTTTGAGAAGCTGATATATCCATTGCAATATCCATTACTGCACCTGAGGAAGAAATAAAAATACCCGCTAAAAAAATCTCAGTTAGGTCTAAGTGTGGAAAACCTGAGTATAAAAGTGTTTCAGAAAATGGTTGAACAGCTCCGTTAATATAAAAAGCTTTTCCGAAAATTACTGACAATAAGCAAGTTGCAAAAACACCGGTAATAGCTCCCAAAAAAGCGACAATACCTTTTTTTGAAAATCCGGCAATAAGAAAAATTATTACAAAAGTTAAGATTGAAATTGTTATTAATGATAATAAAATCGGATTATAGCCTTTTAAAATTAATGGAAATAAAACCTTTAAAACCATCATTCCTGCAAAAACAAAAGAAAGGACAGCTTTTGCTCCGGTAAAACCAGCAAAAATTACTAGAAAAATCACAAATAAAGACAATAAAAACAATTCAATATTAATGCGATAATGATCTATAACGTTTACTCCAACAACCTTTTTATTTTGTTTATCTAAATCAATGGTAACAAGCGCATTATCTCCTTTTTCGAAAATTTTATCAAACTCCATTTTACCAATAAGAGTGTTAACCGCCTTAAATGTTTTCCCTTTATATTCACCCTGTTTTACTATTACATCTAATTTTTGTTCACCAGTTTTAACAATTCCAAATTGCAAAACATTCTCATTATCAACATCTACAATTTCAGCTTCTACTCTTATTGAATTTGGATATTGTTTTTCGAAACCTGTTGGTGTATAAAACAGCACGATGATTATTATCAAAATAATTAGTACAAATAAAGCATCACTATTGTGTAGAAAAGAACTTATAGTATTTTTTATTTTGCTACTCATTTTTTGCTTATTATTCTTTTCTAAATAGATTATTCAACTCCAATAACAGACATTATTTTTTTGGGGACATCAGTATTATCATAATAACCTTTAAAAATATCCTCTCCAACTCCCTGAGCATGAACAGGAACCGGTGTTCCGGTATGTGAATACGTCGTCCATGCAAGACCAACTTTATTGTCTAGAATTCTTGTTGCAGCAACTGAGATAGGCTCATAACCACCATAAAGAAGGTATGTTTGATCATTTCTATGTTTATTTTTCTTTTTAATATAATCCTTCTTTTGACTTTGTTTCTTTTTGTTTGAGAAACTTTCAATATAAGCAGCATGAATTTGTTTTTTTTCAAGTTCTGTTAACTCCAAGCCTTTTCCTTTGTCGCCAAGTCCAAAATTATCTTTTATTAATTTTAATATTTCTTTAAATGAAGGCTTTTGATTATTCTCTTGAAAATTATATATAATATTTGTGAAGTACTCGAATGATATTTTTTGATGTCTTAATTTTTGCAAAGATGATTCATAACCCATGCCGGCAAATCCAAGTGTCATACCTCCTGTTTCGTGATCACTTACAACAACAATTAAAGTTTCTTTAGGATGTTTTTCATAAAATTTCAGTGCAACATTAACGGCACTATCCAAATCAATAACCTCGTGAATTACGGTAGCAGCATCGTTAGCATGACAAGCCCAGTCAATCTTCCCACCTTCAATCATCATAAAAAAACCTTTATCATTATCAAGCAATTCAATAGCCTTACCGGTAAAATCTGCAAGATTAATATCTTCAGATGTTTGGTCAATAGAATATCGCAGAGAATTCCAAGTAGCAAATTTTGTTCCTACAGCAATAACTTTGCCTGATTCTTTATTTAATTTATTAAATTCTTCTTTAGTATTTACATATCTGTAGCCATGCTCTTGCGCTGCTTCAATTATATTAATTGTTTTCCCATCTCGTTCTTCTGTTTTCTTTTTAAAATCGCCTCCTCCAAAAAAGTCAAAATTACTGTTAATAAGGTCAAGTGAAATATCAAAATACATTCCTCTTGTTGGCTGATGAGCATAAAAACAAGCAGGTGTAGCATGGTCAATGTCAACTGTTGTGATAATACCTACTTTCATACCTTTCTCTTTTGCCATTTCAGCAACTGTTTTCAATTTATTTTGACGTTTGCCATCCATCGATATTGTAGAGATAGTTGTTTTATGACCTGTTGCAAGTGCTGTCCCTGCAGCAGCAGAACCGGTTATATAACGATTTTGAGCATAAGTTGTAATATAACCCTGAGTTGATAATTTACTTATACTTAAACGATTAACTCCTATCTCTCCTTTTAAAGCTGCCTTATAATTTTCAGCAGAATTAATTTGAGTTAAACCCATACCATCTCCAATAAAATAAAATACGTATTTTGCATGTTTTCCCGAATAGTTATCACTTTTATTATCATTTGATGGTTGTGAACAAGAAAAATTCAAACCTGTTATTGCAATAATAACAATAAAAATTAATGATTTTTTGATACTATATATTTTTTTCATATTTATTATTATAATTAACTTTATTCAATATCTTTTTTATTAAAAGCATTAACAAAAAGAACATCCCCAAGATTATCAAAGCCTTCGAATACTTCTTTACCGGAATGCTTAATTTGTTCGGGTATAAAACCAATAAGTGTTAAGCCGGCATCTGCCGATTTCTCATTAATAATCGACTTACTACTTACCCCTTCACTTATTTTAATTATTTCAATATTCTTTTTAGGAATTGGTAATCTCCCCGAGAGAATTAACTCAGACAACTGTTGCCTTGTTTCCTCAACTTTATTTTCTGCACAAATATCAAAAATTTTAATCTTCCCTTTCTTCCAATCAGAATGACCAATAATTATATAACTCAACAAAATCATTAAGCTGTAATTTTCAGCATCGAGATTTCTAATCCATATATGTATTCCATTTTTTGCGATTAGTTTCCTTGATGAACTTGCCAGCACACAAACATCATAATTACCGGCTCTTACTAATGAGTAATTATCAATAATCTGGTCGAGATTAACAGAATTCTGCTTATCAAATTCAAAAATAATCATATTATTATCTAAGCCAGAAATACCCGGTAGCTGAATTATTTGAGCAATTGCAGATGTATATGAAGGAGAAATTATTGTATCAATAAATACATTAGTATTAATTTTTTCGGAATTTTCAACAAGCTTGTCTAATTCTTGCTTTGCTCTGTCGTGAATTGATTTAGAATAATATCCTTCAATTAAATGAATATATGTACCAAATCCATATTTATTAGAAATCCAGTTTAATAAAACCAGAGCTTTGTCTCTATCGAAAGAATCTGTTGAAACGCAAACCGCTGCAGGCCTCCAATTATTTTTATGGTCAATCTTTTTTGTTCTTTGAAGATAAACTTGCAAACTACGATTTATTTGAAAAAGAGCTCCTTGGAAAATTGTCTCAAGTCCTTTTCTATCTTTATGATAATGATTTACATAAAGATATATAACAACAATAAAAACTAATGCAAGAAATGCATATAAAGGACTTATTTTAAACATGAACCAAACACTAAATAAAAAGCCAATTAGTGAAAAATACCACTTTGATTTAAAAGATGGTCGATATGATGGAGATGACCCAAAATGATTAAGGAAAGAAATTAAACATATTGAACCGTAATCAAGCATAAAAAACATGGTAATAATTTTTGCCACAGCATTAACGTTTCCGAGAGCAACAAATACAAAAGCAATTACAATTGTAATAATAGAAGCGTTAAATGGTTCGTTAGTTTGAGGCTTACCTTTTGCAAAAAAACTATTGATAAACTTGAAAGGAAAAGATTTATCAGAAGCTAATGCTTGTAGCGTACGTGGTGCTACCATAACAGAACCTAAAGCAGATGAAATTGTTGATGCCGCCAAACCGAGAGGAATCATAAAACCACCATATTTTGCAATTTTGCTCATAATAAGTTGATTATTTAACAAATCGTCCGGTGATGCTGACACTGCCAACTTCCAAGTAACGAAAACATAAACAATTATGCCAATAAACGTTGCTAATATTGTTCCTCGAGGTATTGATTTTCCCGGATTTTTCAAATCGCCTGACAATCCCACTCCTGCAGACATCCCTGTAAAGGCAGGGAAACAGATTGCAAACACTATAAAAAATTTATCCATATTTTTAAAACCATCAGAAAAAATATTCACATCTGCTACCTGAGAATAGTCTGTTTCCCCAATAAAAAATAAAAATAATGATAAAAACAAAATACCTACAACAAAATATAATGCCTTAACACCAACGTTTGCTCCTTTTTTTAAAATTAAAATTGATAGTAATGCCATCGAAGGCAGGCTAATAAC
Organism: Bacteroidota bacterium; assembly: GCA_003648455.1. The sequence goes on along the minus strand of QMPG01000169.1, from coordinate 1,443 downwards.
TTGTCGTGGAAGTATTATTCCATAATGACTGTGAACATATTCGAAAAAAGGTTGAAATGCTTCGGTAAAAGCTATTACGTAAAACGCTACACTAATAGCCTGTGCAAAAAAAAGAACTATGCCAATTGTTGCACCAATATTTAAACCAAAAGAGCGGGAGATAATAAAATATTCACCACCACCTTCAACACGTTGATTAGTAGCTAATTCTGAAATAGCAAGCGAAGTAGGAAAGGCAACGAGATGACCTAAAACAATCATTAAAATAACACCCCAAAAACCAAGTGTACCAACTGCAAATCCAAAACGCAAAAATAGTATTGCACCGAGAATAGTAGAAATTGCAGTAAAAAATACTGGAGCTGTTCCAAATCCTTGTCCTTTTATTTTCGAAGAATTACTTTCCATGAAATGATTTGTGTTTAAATGTTATTAATAAAAATCACGAACTTCAAATTTATTAATAATAATTGAAAAACCAATTGTGAATATTTATTATTTAGATAAAATATTTCTTTTAAAAAATGCTTTTTATACATTTGTTGTAAGTTATAAAAACAATTATGCTAAATAAATTTACTGAATATATTGAAAATGAAAAGCTGTTTAATAAAACCGATAAAATTTTATTAACAGTAAGTGGTGGTGTTGATTCTGTTGTAATGTTAGATTTGTTCATTAAATCAAGGCTTTCTTTTGGTATTGCTCATTGTAATTTTAATTTAAGAGGCAAGGAATCTGATTTGGATGAAAAGTTTGTTAAACAGTTAGCAAAAAAAAACAATATTGAGATTCATACCGTAAGTTTTAAAACAGAGGAATATGCTAAAAGCAATGGCATCTCAATAGAGATGGCTGCCCGCGATTTAAGATATGAATGGTTTGAAAAAATAAGACAAAATTTCGACTACTCCTATATTGCCACAGCACATCACAAAAATGATGTTATTGAAACTTTTATTTTGAATATTTCACGAGGCACCGGAATTAAAGGATTGTGTGGCATTCAGCCAAAAGTGAATAAAATTATCCGTCCTGTTCTTTTTGCTCTTCGCAAGGAGATTGAAGAATATTGCACCACAAATAATCTTCAATATAGAGAAGATGCAAGCAATGCAACATTAAAATACAAACGAAACATAATAAGACATAAAATATTGCCTGAATTAAAAAATCTCAATCCCAATATTAACAACACAATAATTGACGATATTGCAATTTTTAATGATGTTGAAAAAATTTACAGAAGCTCTATTGAAGAAAAAAAACTTAAAATTTTAACAAAAGAAAACGATAAAATCTTAATCAATATTAAAGAGTTGAAAAAATTAAACCCTTTAAAAACATATTTATACGAATTTTTAAAACCATATAATTTTCAAAGTCAAAATATTACTGATATTATTAAATCATTAGATAGTATTTCGGGCAAGCAATTTTATT
>QMPG01000168.1 GCA_003648455.1 Bacteroidota bacterium | reverse complement strand
TCATTTTATAAAAATATTTAACTTTAGCGTTTGTTTTTCAATTCCCAAAATAGAAATAAAAAATGTTAATTAAAAATTTTATATTAATTATTTTGTAACTAATCGGTGCAAATAATTATTAACAAAATTTAGTAAAATTGTCACAGATTCACAAATTTTGTTGTTTTTTACATTTAATCTGTGAATTTGTGGCTAATATTAACATCAATGACACTGATTTTTTACATTATTTTTTTTTTCTTTTTAAGTTTCTAATAGTTGTAAAATTGATTACGGTCACAATAACTGTAGCTAAACACGAAAAAACACCAATAAGTTTTAGAATATCAAAACTTTTTTTGCTAAGTCCATATCCCGAAAAATTATTTATTATATAATTTGAGAAAATAAAGCTGTTTAGTAAACCAAATATAATAAACAGAACAACAGTTATAATGAAAAAATCTTTAGATGAATTTTTAAAATAAATAATGTTTGATAATACTAATAAAATAACAAAAATAAATAAATTGCAATAAACGAATAACTTATTGAAAAATAAATAGTTATCAATAACAACAAGGTTTTCTTGGTTAGTATCTATTGAAAATATGAAATAAGAAATTATTGAAATTGAAACAATCCCAACTATTAAAAGAATAATATATATTTTTTTATAATTCATGATATTTTTTTTGTAAAGGTAAATATAATTTTTTAAAATTTAATTTGAAAAAGAAAATTTAAAGTTTTGTTAAAGTCATATTAAATTGTAAAATAGAGATTTAATCAGATGTTTCCAGAAAATAGATGGTGAAATATAATAATTTTAAAGTGATAAGATATTATATCGAACTCAGATTATTAGAAACTATGGGAATAATGTTTATTGTAAGGTTTTCGTTATGAACAACTTTGCATAATGACATTTTTGAAATAAAATAGTTAAAAATTCGTATTTTTTTTATTTTTGTAAAAATTAAAAATAAATAAATATTAATATAAGGAGGCAAAAAACATGAGTGCTGTAGACATGAAAAAAACACATAAATTGTTAAAAGAATTTTCTTATAACATAACACCTCTTGATAAGGGGTATACTGATAAAATTCTTTACATTAATGTTTCTGATAATTTAGTAAAAGAAAAACCTGTAACTCCGTTGATGAAAGATAAATTTATTGGGGGAAAAGGTTTTGGGATGAAATTATTGTGGGAAGCAACAAAACCTACAACAAAGTGGAATGACCCTGAAAATGAGATAATTATTTCGTCAGGTCCAATTGGAGGAATAACCCAATATGCAGGAGCAGGAAAATCACTTGTTGTTACAATATCTCCTACCGATTTTGTTATGGATAGCAATGTTGGTGGTTTCTTTGGACCATTTTTAAAATTTTCTGGTTATGATGCACTAGAGATTCAAGGAAAATCAGAAGAAGAACTTATTATTTATATTGATGGAGTAAACGGGAAGGTTGAGATTTACGAAGCTCCCGACGATGCTGTTGATAGTCATGTGTTAGCAGAACAATTAACAGACATGTTTGCCGATAATGAAAAAGAAAAAATGAATATTGGTGTTGTTTCTGCAGGTGCTGCTGCCGAAAATTCTTTTATCGGAATGTTAAATTTCAGTTTTTACGATAAACGTAGAAAAGGTGTTAGATTTAAGCAAGCTGGTAGAGGCGGAACAGGTACTGTGTTAAGAGATAAACATATTAAAGCAATTGTTGCAAAAGTTCCTGGAGTTAAAGGAAATGCAAACAATGTAGTTGATCTTGATACTATCAAAGAAAGAGGAAGACGATTTACAAAAGAAATGATTGAGCTTGACGACGAACAATGCAAAATGAGAAAAGTCGGAACAGCTCACCTTGTTGAAATAATGGATGATTATGATTTATTACCAACTTGTAATTATCAGTATGGAAGCCATAAAGACACTCATAAAATAGATTCTCATGTTTGGGAAAGTAAATTTACACAAGGTATTCCTGATGGATGTTGGCTTGGTTGTACAATGGCTTGTGCAAAGGGTGTTGATGGATTTGAATTGAAATCAGGACCATATAAAGGACAAAAAGTTATAGTTGACGGACCGGAATATGAAAATGCTGCCGGATTAGGTTCAAATTGTGGTATTTTTGACCCTGACTATATTATTGAAGCTAACTTCTATTGCGATACTTATGGTATTTGTACAATATCTTGGGGTACTTTGCTTGCCTTTGTTATGGAGTGCTACGAAAGAGGTATCATAAATAAAGAAATAACAGGCGGATTAGAACTTAATTTTGGGAATGCTGATGCAGCATTAGAATTAATTCATCAAGTAGCTCGTGGTGAAGGTTTTGGTAAAATTGCCGGACTGGGAATTCATAGAATGAAGAAAATATTTGCAGAGGAATATGGTGCAGATCCAAAATTCTTGCAAGATATAGGTATGGAGAATAAAGGTCTTGAATATTCAGAATATGTTTCAAAAGAATCATTAGCTCAGCAAGGTGGCTTTGCTATGACAAATAAAGGTCCTCAGCACGACGAAGCTTGGTTGATTTTTATGGATATGGTTAATAATCAAATTCCAACTTTTGAAGATAAAGCTGAAGCTTTACATTATTTCCCAATGTTTAGAACTTGGTTTGGTTTAATGGGATTGTGTAAATTACCATGGAACGATGTTGAACCAAAAAATAATGCTGAAACAGATGAGCCTGCTAAAGTACCAGAGCATGTTGATAATTATTTGAAAATTTTTACTGCTGTTACAGGTAAACCTATTGATACTGACGAAATGATTCTTCAATCGGAAAGAGTATATAATTTCCAAAGAATTTTTAATTTACGAAGGGGTAAATTAGTTCGTGAAAATGATGTGCAGCCTTATCGTGCTTGCGGTCCTGTTACAGTTGAAGAATATGAATCTCGTGCTGAGCGATATGATACTCAAATGAAAGAGAAAATTGGCGTTGACCCGGAAGGAAAAACAACTGAAGAGAAAATTGCTATTACTCGTAAATTTAGAGAAGAGCAGTATGAAAAATTATTAGACGCTGTTTATTATCGTAGAGGTTGGACTAAAGAAGGTATCCCAACAATTGAACATCTTAAAAGAATAGGTATGGATTTGCCGGAAGTTATTGAGGTAGTTAAACCCTATTTAAAATAATTATTTTTAATTATAATTTTAAGACTGTCTGTTTTCAGGCAGTCTTTTTTTTGTTGAAAAAAAGCGAATCCAAATCATCCACAATATAAAAATACCGAAATACATTACTATTCTTGTAAAATGATAATGTACTATATCAAAATAATTAGGATAATAAAATTGTGTTATACAAATAATGCTGGCTCTAAAAGAATTAAGAATAATTAATATTATAAACCCAAATAAAATATACCAAATTTTATTTATTAATTTACCATAATAAGATAGAATAAATCCGGCAAAAAATGCCATGTGCCTAATGCCAATGCAACTATATATAAATCTAACACCTGAAGTGCCTGATATTTGTATGAAATTATTTTGAATATTGGTGTCAAACCCAAACAAATAAAGGAAGAAATTAGTTGTAGTAACTAAAATTTTTATCAGAGAGGTAGTTATGAAAGAGTTTTTTATATAGCTTTTAAAAGGGGCAATTTCAGAAAATAATATTGATAGAATTAAGCCAATTGCAAATGCAATAATAAATCTAAATATTTGAGCAAATAAAATGTGATTTTTTTTGAATGTAATTTTGTATTTTTCAAATTGAGCTTTAAAATCTTGAGAAAAAATCATATTACATTTTCTGAATAAAAGGAGCGATTCTCTTATTTTTTAAAATTCTTTTTAATTTTGCGTGTTAAGTATATTCCGCTAAACATTACCAAAATGCCAAGTCCACTACCTATAGGAATAGGATTTCCCCCATCTCCGCCTCCCGGGTCAGGTGGTATTAGCCCCTTGCTTCCTCCTCGTGTGCCAAATTTTTTGTCTTTATGAAAGTTCCCTTTTTTTTGATGTGTGTTCTTGTTTTTTTTAAAAATATCATTATCATTTGCCATAGAATTTGATGGAAAATAGATAAAAAGTAATAAAAAGGATGCTATATATATAATAAATTTTCTCATTCAAAATTAAATAAAAAGGCTACAAAATTACAATTATTATTTGTTTGTCCAAAATCTAAATTGTAGCTTAAGTTACACACATATTTCTATTTAATAAAAACTTTTTCAGAATATATTTTATTGTTTGTTAACACACGCACAATATAATTGCCTGATATTTTATTAATTGTTACTTTATTTAGAGTTGTATTGTTCAATTGTTTCCTGATAATTTCTTTACCTAAAATATTATAAACAACAACTTCTCCTTTAATAATACCTTGAGAATTATTCTTAATATAAATATTATTTCTGTATGAATATATACTAATAGAATTGTCTATCTCAATATTGTTAACCAGACCGGATGCTTCGAAAACAAAATGTAATAAAAATCTGTCTGAGTTGTAAACAGAACCTGAATTGAATGAATAATCTGAAGTTCTTAAATCAACAACTTCATTTTGTTCTAAGTCTTCCAATAAAACTGAAGTGTTCTCATTAAATGTATTTTCAATTGCATTAATAGTATAATCTCCACTTTGCTCGGTTTTAAAACCTAATGGGATTGTAACATTATTTGATATGTCAGGCAAAGTGTTTACGGCAAGTTGCTCACCTAACTGTGTTGAAGTGTAGAGTTCAGGAATGTCAGCATTACCACTAAACATTTTGTATGCATCAAATTCATTGTCAAATATTTGTGTGGCATTGGGGTAGAATAATACAACAGCTTCATCATTGTAATCACCTTTTTCAACACGTAATTTTAATAAATTATTTGGCAGTTCATCAGCTTTTTTGAAGTATGCTCTTGTTACATCTACTCTTACGTTATTTGTTACTCCTAGAGAACCATTGCCTGAAGCATGAACAAAAAATCCCTGCATTGATGAAATGTATCTGCTGCCGCTATTTGTGCTGGCATTTGTTGTGCCGTTAAATGTTGAATATGAGCTGCCAAGAAAAATATAAACGGTATTATCAACATTTGTTTTAGTCCAACCCGAACTGGCTTTCCAGTCAATAGTTGAAGGATATGGATTTCCTACTAAGTTCCACCCATAGCTGTCGTTACCCGGTGTTGTGTTATAGGTTGAGATACTTTTACTTCCTGTATTTAATGTCCCGTTAAATGTAATAGTCTGACTGCCCGATGAATTCTTAACAGAATAACCTTGCATAACATTTAAGGCATCTCCGGAAGTTAGATGTGCCCAACTTGGTCCTGCTTCATTGAAACTATTCACAAAATAACCTGTAAGAAAATTAACAGTTGTACTTGTTATAGGTGATGATAAGTAATGCCAATCAGTATTAGATATATAATTTTGAACATTTGTTGTTCCTGTTACAGATACAGCACCTGTTCCATTCTCGATTAGAGACCCTAAACCTGATGAGGAGGCTTGAATTGTTAAATCACCAGAAACGCTGAGAGTATATCCCGAATTTATAGTTAAGAAAGCTCCGGGTTCAATTGTAATATTATTACAACTTGCATCAGCACTAATTACAGGTTTGTTTGTAGCAGATTTAATTATTACGTCTGTAGAAGATGTCGGAACTGATGATGAAGACCAATTAGTTGTAACATCCCAACTTGTAGATGTTGTTCCAGTCCATTCAGCATATCCTGATGTTGTTAAACTTCTTGGATTATCGGTACCTGAAGAAACATTATACTTAGCATATGAAGTTCCTGAATTGTTAAATTCAAATATTTGGAATTCATAAGTTTGATTTTGAGATAAGCCGGTTATATCAATAGATGTTCCTGTTCCATTATAAACTACATAACAACCAGAACCGGTAATATCTCCACTTCCAAAAACAGAATTTGCTGAGTATGAAGTGTTGTTTGTTGGAGAGGTAATTCCTGTTCCGTTTTTAGCAACTACTAAACGATTATCACCATTACCGTTTGTCCAACTAACTGTAACTGATGTTGATGCTACGTTAGTAAATGTAATATTCGTTGCCTGAGTTGTTGGTGCGTTTTTTAGAGTTAGTATGCTGTTAGGATTACCGGTAGCAGTACTTGTATTATACATGGTACTTGATCCGCTGTTATTATATTCATATACTCTAAACCAGTAAGTGGTGTTAGCATCTAAATTCGTAATATTTACAGTACTCCCGTTACTGTTATAAACGACTTGTTCGCCTGAACCTTTCCAAGCATTGTCTGCACTTGGGTCAGTTCCGTCAGTCGGGTCGGTAAATGAATTGCTGGTATTCATTATTACAATTCGATTTTCTCCGTTTCCGGATGTCCAATCAACAGATAATGTTGTGGCATCAACATTAGTAAACGAAATGTTTGATGCTTGAGTACTTGGTGCAGCATTAGCTGTTAATTGACTATTTGGATTGTTAGTTGTGTCTTTTGTAAGGTATTTTGTATTTCCTGCTCCTGAATTATTAAATTCACATACTTTAAAATGATAAGTTCTGTTTGCCAATAAGTTAGTAAGGTCAACAGTATTTGAAGAACCTTTATATACAACATATGATGCAGATGAACCAATTTCGTCACCACTGCCAAATGTAGCATTAGCAGTATAATCTTCACCGTTTACAGGATTTGAAGCAGCACTGCCTTCTTTTGCTATCAAAATACAGTTATCGCCTTTAGATGCCGGTCTTGTCCAGCTAACAGTCATTGTTGTAGCATTAATGTTGCTGAATGCAATATTACAATCTTGAGCTACAGGAGTAAGTTTTAATGTTGTTTCACTATTTGGGTTATTTGTTGCTGTTGAAGTGTTGTATTTTGGGAAATCATAATCGTTATAATCATATACTCTAAAATAATAAGTTGTATTAGGATCAAAATTTGTAACAGTAACAGTATTACTGCTGCCGTTATAAACTACTTGCTCACCTGAACCTTGCC
>QMPG01000167.1 GCA_003648455.1 Bacteroidota bacterium | reverse complement strand
TTTTGTTTTTCAGTTTTGCCTAGTTAGACGGCCAGCCTTCGCAGATTTCCGTTTATGAAACCACTAAAATGCAGAACTCATTGCGCAGCCAGTTGAGCTGACTTTTACCATTTGGCACAACGGATGGCGCTATGCTGCGTACCGCATTGATTTATAGTATTTATCTGTTTGCTAAATATTTAATTATTACATTTAATGTTCATATTTACAACTAATTGCGGTATGCAGTATGAGCGCGTGTTGTATGCCCGTGCTTTCTTTTTGTCAGCGTTGGGGCAGCCATACTCTTTGACAAGTTTTGGCTCGGGCGGTGGGCTTTTCGAGCGACTTGGCAATGTGTATGGTTGCGAAGGGTTGGCTTAATATCTTTTCAATTCATTTAAACTTTTCCCTTCTATGTTTTTTATTATATCAAATATATTATCAGCTTTCTTACAATCTTCTTCTATCTTTTTTTCTAATCCGGAAATTGTTTCATCGTAAAATTCTTGCAATGTTTGATTATTAGAAACATGGTCAATAAGCAGAGAATTATTATCTTCTGTATAACCTACCAAAGCATAAGTTCTCTTATCATTTTCGCTATACAAAGATTCAGCACTGCCTTTTGGTTCTAAATACAATCTAATATCATCAAGAGGTTTGAATGTGTAAACATATTTTTTCTTGCTCTGACTTGTTACTGAAAATTGCAATAATTCATCTGTTTGGATAATTCTGTCCGTCCGATATGTTTTTAGAAGGTTAATTATTTCAAAAGTTTCTTGAAGCTCTTTTTTGAAATAATTGGAATGTGGGTTATAGTGTGATGTTTTATTTAAAGCCCTTTCTCTAAATCTATTTAATTTGTCCAATATTGATATGTCGAAACTTAAATGTGTAAAATATTCAATACATTTTTCAATTAATGGATTCAATGTAAGTGAGTTTTTCTCAAAGGGATTACCTTGATTATCTTTCAAAAACTTTTTTGGTATAAACTCAATAAAAAATTCTTCCAACGCAACTCTCAAATTATTTCCACATGCATTATAGTCGATACTATCATTATTTTTAAAATAATGATAAGCCTTTTGAAGTGGGGTTTTATAGTCTATTAATACAGGAATCTTTTTTGAATCTGGAAGTTCTGATTCATACATTTCATATACTTTCCAATATTCAAGAAAAGCATCCTCCTGTTTATTTTTATCAGTAATGCCATTTGCTTTTAATTCATTGGCATATTGAGTTTTAATATGGCTTATAACAGTGTGAAATAATATTTTGTCATGCGTAAGAAAAATAATTTGATAGTCATTGCTATACTCATCAAATATGGTGTTTAGAACAACTTCACGATTCCCCATGTCAAGACTTAAAAGAAGGTCATCAAACACGAGAACTTTTGGAGATTCCTTCACATATTTTTCTTTCAATATTGCCATGCGTATTGCTAAAGCAATTGAGGACAATCTTGCTTCATTTAAAAACGTGTGTGCTCTATCAACTTTGCTGGCATCCTCATCAAAATTTGTATCAAGGAGTTCAACAGTTAAATAAATTTCAGGTGCGATAGTTTTTTTGTTCCGTCCTCTGTTATGTGTATTAAAATTATTGAAGGTGCAATTTTCAAAATCAAATGAAATTGCAATATTTTCTTTAAAACTTTTTGTAAGATAGTCGTTTGCCGTTTCCGTTATTGATTTTAAATAGAAAAACAAATCTTCATTAAACTGTGTTATCAATGCTTGAAATGACTTGTACTTTTCATCATGCATTCCAGGGTACGGTTTTAATCCTTTGCCCAGATAATTCCACCAAATAGCTAAATTTTTGGATTTTTTAGTGCCATCTATTTCAACTAAAATGGTCCTAAGATTAATAAATGGCATTAAATTCTTTTCAAAATAACCAAAAAGCTTAACCCTATTTTTATTCGTGAAGTTGTAAATATTGAATATAGACTTGTAGTCAATAAAGTCGCTGACGAGTGTAATCTGTTCAACAAATTTATCACTTCTTGTATTGACTGTTTTGTTTGAAATTATTTTTTTTCTGGGGTCATGGTCATCATTGTCAAAATAAATCTCAATAAAAGAATCTTCTTCTCTTTTAGCATAGCGGTTTTTAAGGCTTTCCTGACTTTTTGATAATCGTAAAAAATATTTCTGTACTTGCCTTGGTTCTGTTTTAAATACACTTTGAAAAAACGTATAAAGTGCCCAGTAAATAGCACTTTTACCACTGCCATTCTCTCCATAAATTAGAACATGTTTTCTGTCAAAGCAAATCTCTTTCTTTCCATAGAAAAACTTGAAATTCTGAAGTACTATTTTGTCAATCCTGTACATTATCTAAGCGATTTAATAGGCTCAACTATATCTGCCAACTTAATATCCATTAACTTTAAATTATTACGAATTTCATTATCTTTTTGCCTTAGTTTTTGGTAGGCTTCGTGAATAACTTCTATTTTTTCCTCCTCTGTTTTTAAATGTTCTATTGGTGCAAAATCTCGCTCGGCATATTTTATAAACTCGATACCTGCCTTTTTAAAGTCATCTTTAAAGTATAATTCCATTACCATTGCATCAATTACTTCTTCAAAGAGTTGAGAGATATGTGAATTTGGGACGTGGGGGTTGATTTGGGTATCCAAAATATTTATAAATTGAAGAACAGTTGTGATTTCGGAAAAGATTTCTTTTACTGGTACATTTTTCGGAACCGGCACCTTTTCAATAAATTCTTTTTTAAACCGAAGTCCTTTATCACTTAAACCACCACCTGAATAGAATGTTTTATATAAATATGTAAATAGTTTAGAGTTAAGAATTGCTGTCAACCATTTAATATTATCACCAACAATAATAAATGCAGTGTCATTTGTATAAAAGCAATCTTCATCATAATAAAACTTTCCTCTGTCTTGAACAATGTCTGCATATATTATTTTATTCTCCTCAAATTTATTTATGTAATTACAACTTCTAAGATTATACCAATTCTCTCCTTTTTCACCTCTATTCATAAATTTATCACCAAACTGTTCAAAATACATCATAAGAGTTGGGTAATCAGTTTCTAAATTGATAGGTGGAATATTTAACGTTTTAACTCCATTATGAATATTCAAAAGATAAACATCAGCAAATTCATAACCAAAATTGATAAGGTCTTTGCCTCTTAAAATAGGTTTGATTACATTAGAATTATTTGAATCATAACCTATTAAGTTATTCCTTACGTTGCCATCAATGATAAACACAGGGTTTGCTCCTGTTAGAATACCGTAAAATAATTCTATATTATGATTAAAAAGTGTTGGAAAATTCGTTTCAACATGATGTCTGATTTTCTTATCTTTATCTGAAATAAGAACCCAACTTTCATCTAATTTAAAGGAGTTTTTAATAGAGTTTTTCTTAAAATAAAATTGTAAGTCTGAACCAATTTTGAAATCTGTTTTTATTAGTACAGCATCAGTATTTAAATCATTTCTTTTTTTATTCCAAATTAGAATATTTGTATCAACAGTAGCGGACTTAAAAACCTTTACGCCTCCAAAATCCATTAATTTTATAGGGGTGCTGCTATTAATTAAATAATTTCTTAGTGGTTTACCATACGATGCTCTAAGCCATTTATTTGATGTAATAAAAGAGCCTACTCCAAAATCTGACAATAATTCAGTAGACTTTTCATAAAAGAGACAATAAATATCACCTGATTTTACATAAGTTTTAAAGCCTTGTTTCGATAAAATAGTTTTATTTTTCAACCACTTTATTTGCACATAAGGCGGATTCCCAATCACCACATCAAAATCCTCCACACCATACATCCATTTAGGGTCGAACCAATCGGCTTTTTCATGGCTAAAAGGATTCCAGGAACTTAGTTTGTAGGCACGGCTTTGGGTATCGGTAAAAAGGTGCATTTCGTTTTTAAACATTTTGGTTTGCACCTTAATATATTGCTCTTTTATTTTTTCTTTCTTCTTGCCGGAACTTTGTAAATAATCTGTTCGCAGTTCTTCGAGTTTTTGCAGTTCTTCAAAATTGTCAAACATGCTTCTTTGCTGCTTTTGTTCGGGTAATTTCATCAATGTATCTGCCGTAACAAACTTAAACTCTAAGTTGGGTAAAGGTTCTATTCCTCTGTTAGGCTTATTTTCGTTAATGGTTTCGTCCACCACCAAAGAAAGGAAACAACGCAATTTGGATATTTCAGCAGCAATGGGTTGTATGTCCACACCATACAATGAGTTTTGTATTACACCTATTTTTCGGGCATACTCTACACTGGAATCTTCCAGCTTTTCTCGTAAAGCTTTGCGTACATATTGGTTTTTTATTCGTTTTACTTGCCTTTCTTTCCACCATTCCGCATCAGGGTCAAGCTTTTGCAGAGCCATTACAATTTTTTGCAAAACTCCCATCGGGAATGCACCCGAACCGCAGGCAGGGTCAAGTATTTTTATTTTGTCTAATGCATCTAAGATGTTTTCTACATCAGTATCAGAAAAGTCAAATAACTTTTCCTCAGTCATTTTAAAGACAGGGCGAAGTTGTTCATGCTTTAGGTCTGTTTTATTATGCAGATATTGTACAAGGCTTTCTGTTGCCATATAGTCCACAATTTCGCGCGGAGTGTAAAAACTACCTGTTGCTTTTCGTGCAGTTTCGCCACTATCGGGGTCTATTTCTGCTAATAAGTTTTCAAAAATACGCCCAAGCATTTCGGGGTCAACACTTACTTCAATATCGGTTACAGAGTTTTCATCAATGGTAAAATTGTATTTCTCTAATTCTGTAAATAGATTTAAAAACCAATCGTCAGAGATTTTTAATGTGTTTAGATTTTCTGAAATTCCTGTTGTTCTATTTGGTCTGTAATAATCATTTGTGTCCGGCTCGAATAAACCACCGTTTAAAAACGGAATCTGTTCACTGCCTTGTGGCAAATTATCAATCCTGTTTTCCATTTTAGTATTCAGGGTTTGGAAAAACAGACGTTCTAAAATAGTATGATAATAGTTTGAATTGTTTTTAACTGCATTTGAAGAAAGTAAATTCTCGGGTAAAAGTTCCTTGCCAACATCAGATTTTTTCATTTTCAAAAACCACGAAAAAATAGTTCTGCCAATTAATCTTACTGCAAATTCCTGATAAACTAACTTATTTGTTTTCGGAACACTTGGCAATTGCAAAATGCCATCGCCAAAATCGGCAGCTTTTTTATCCTTCCCAATTTTTCCGCCAATAAGTTGATAGAAATAGTGAGCTATTACTTTATAGAATTCTTCGTTTAAAGCCTCTACACTAAAGGCTTCGAGTATATCGTTTAGCGCAAGTGTTTTGCCAACAAGTTTACTTAATCTATCTGATGGCGTTCTTACTTTTTCATCTTTGCCAAGCAAATAAGTATATCGTTTGGGTTCGGTGGCTTGTTCTATTACCTCGCCTTCATCGTTTAAGATTTTAATTTCTGACACGAAAGATAAACGCCATTTTTTACTTTGCTCAAAAACTATTATAGCACCATCAACATCGTATTTATATACATTACGCAATAATTCACGCAAGCCAACTTTATTACGTTCTAACCAGACATCTTCATTTAGTTCAATTTTGTATAAACCAATAATTCTATCGTCAGAAGTAGTAAAATTACCAAGTTCATAAGCTGCTTTTGCTTTATCATTACTTGGCAACATAATTGGGTTTGGCTGTACAAGTAATTGCTTTGCTCCAAATACATCTTTTAAAACTTCAATCCATTCCGGTTGATTGAATGCTTTGGAAAATATTTTATGTAAACGTGATTTGTCCATAACATTTATTCTTCTAAAATATTTGAAAGCTCTTTTTCAAGTTCTTCTTTGTTGGGCAAATAGAGTTGGTATTTACTTACAAAAAGCTGATTGTCTATATTTTCCGTAGCGTATTCCATTAAAATATGGTCTTTGTATGCACCTAAAACTATTCCAATTGGTTCGTTGTCGCCTTGTGTGTTTTCCTCTTTCCTAAAATAATTGAGATACAAATTCATTTGCCCAATATCTTTATGGTCAATTTCTCCTCTTTTTAAATCTATTATTACAAAACACTTCAAAATTCTATGATAAAAAACCAAATCGGCATAGAAATGTCGGCTCCCGATATTCATTTTATATTGTCTGCCAATAAAGGCAAAACCTTTGCCCAATTCTAATAAAAAGTGTTGGAGATTGCTAATGATTTTATCCTCTAATTCCCCTTCAAGATATTTTTCTTTTTGTGGGATATTTAGAAATTCCAATACGTAAGGGTCTTTAATAATATCCTCAGGTTTTTGAGTTTGAACACCTTTTTCTGATAATTCAATTATTTCTTTTTTATCCTTGCTTAATGCCAAGCGATGAAAGAGCAAACTTTTCATTTGTCTTCTCAACTCTCTAACACTCCAATTTTCGTTACTACATTGATTAATATAAAACTTAATTTCTAAATCAGAATCTGCTTTTAGTATTTCAAAATAATGACTCCAAGACAATATGTGAGACGGTGTTTCACTTATTTCAGATTTTCCAGACAGTGTTTGGAATATTGGGAATGTGAGATAAAACTTTCTTATTTGATATAGGTTTGACTTGCTAAATCCTTTGCCATAACTTAAAGATAAATCTTTTGAAAGTTGTATTAATAATTCACTACCATATTCTGCTTTATCTGCACCACCTTGTTCGTATTCAACAATGTATTTACCAATTTCCCAGTAAGTTTTAACTAAAACTGTATTTATTTGAGAAGCAAGTTGTTGTTTACTTTCTGCTAATAGTTTACCAACGCTGGTAATTAAGGCGTTATATTTTGATTTTTGTATTTCCATTAGTCAATAAATGTTTCAGTTATAACTATTTCAGGTGCAATATTGGTTTCTATTTCCACATTAAAAGTTTCTGTTTGCTCCTCATCTTCAAATGCATCATATTTTTGAGCAATTGCAATAATTAGGTTGTCTGCTTGTCCGTATGAA
>QMPG01000166.1 GCA_003648455.1 Bacteroidota bacterium | reverse complement strand
GATGCAAGTGTAGGAACATATAAATATACAGCATTAACTGACAACGGAGGATCAGCCTATCAAGTAAAAGTAAAAGATGATAATGATTGTGAAACAGTTGGTAGTAATATAACAATCACAAATCCGGAAACCTTATCGATATCTATAGATGCATGGACAAATATTTATTGCAAAGGAGATAGCACAGGTTCAATAACTGTAGCTGGTCATGGAGGCACAACGTCTTATACTTATCAATGGTATTATGATGCAGCTTTTAGCAATCCAATAGCAGGCGAAACAAATGCAACTATTAATAATTTACCTGCAGACACTTTTTATGTGGAAATAACCGATGCTCACGGTTGTACTGTTGATACTAGTAAGATTCTTATTGAACCGCCAACAAGAGTTCATCTTACAATTCAATCTTATAATGATGTTGCATGCTATGGAGAATCGACAGGTAGTGCAACAGCTTTAGCAACAGATGGAACACCTGCCTATAGTTACCAATGGTATTATGATGCAGCTTTTAGCAATCCAATAGCAGGCGAAACAAATGCAACTATTAATAATTTACCTGCAGGAACATATTATATTCAAGCAATTGATGCAAATGGATGTGATGATGATACTCTTGTTGTTATTTCTGAGCCGGCATCACCATTAACAGTATCAGCAATTGATAGCACTTTACAATGTTATGGTGATTCTTCAGGGGTTTCAATAGCAACCGCTTTAGGTGGAACAGCACCATATACATATCAGTGGTTTAGAGATGCTCTTTTGACAGACACAATTATTGGTCAAACAAAAGATACTGTTACAAATTTAAAACAAGGAACATACTATGTTGAAGTGACAGATTTTAATGGATGTACAGCTTCTGATGATGCAACTATTACAGAACCATCTGAATTAGTATCAACAATTATTGATTCAACTATGTCATGTGGTAGTTTTCCTGTTATTGAAGCAGGACAAACATTTTTGCCTGATGGTACAGGCGATACATATACCTCTATATTAACTCATACTGATTTTAAAGATGAGGATACTATTCAGTCAGCTTCTGATATTGAAACAATATGTATGAATTTAGAGCATTCATATACTGGAGACTTAACCATAAAATTAGAATGTCCGAACGGGCAATTTGTAATACTCGCTGATCAAGTGGCAAGTAATAACTATCTTGGAGAACCAGTTCGGAAGGTTGGAGAATTCCCTGATTTAAATACAGTTGCCGGTACCGGATATAGCTATTGTTTTTCACCGACAGGTATAACCACATGGGCTGTTGCTGCTGATGATACAACTTATTCTTATGTTGACAATGATGGCAATCCACATACAAATCAAGTTTTTATTCCTGCAGGTACATATAAAGCAGAAAATTCTTTTGATAATTTGATAGGTTGCCCATTAAACGGAGACTGGAAAATTAAAATTACTGATCATAATGCAGGAGATAATGGATACTTGTTCTCATGGGGTTTAAATTTTAATCCTGACATTTTCCCTCCAAATTATTCAAATGGTCGTGCAGTAGTATCTGCTTCCGGTGGAGTTCCTGATTATACTTTCTTGTGGTCTAATGGTCATACTAATGATACAATTACTGATTTAAGTGCAGATTACTATACAGTAACTGTTACCGATGCTAATGGATGTAAATCGGAAGCAACAGCTCATATTAAAGATGTTGATATTCAGATGGATTCAGTTGTTACTGATGCTGTTTGTAGTGGAGAAAATTCTGGTAGTGCTAAGATTACTGTTACAGGTGGTAATGAGCCATATACATTCTTATGGGAAGATACTACAGGACAAATGGTTTCTACTGATAGCCTTGCAAATGATTTATTTGCCGGCACATATTATATTACAGTAACCGATAATAATACTTGTGAATATGTTGATTCTGTTACAGTTGGATATTCTCATTTGTTAACAGCTGTATTTACCGATTCAACTCTTGTAAGCTGTAATTCAGCAAATACAGGATCTCATTTAGGAGGAGCAACAATAACACCTAATGGAACCGGACCATATTCATATATATGGTCATCGGGAGAAACAGATTCTGTTGCTACTCAACTTGTAGTAGGATGGAACTATGTTACTGTTACAGATATTTCATGTAGCTATTCAGATAGTATTTATATTTCTGAACCAACCGAACTTACAGCAATCATATCAGGTACAGATGTTTTGTGTAATGGTGACACAACCGGTAATGCCGTTGTTACTCCAACAGGAGGAACACCGTTTACGGTTGGAAATTCATATTCTTGTATGTGGTCTGATGGTCAAACAGATTCTACTGCTGTTAATCTCGGTGCCGGTACATATCAAGTAACAGTTGTAGATTCAAATATGTGTGAAGTAGTAACTTCTATTGATATATTTGAACCCGATTCTATTACAGCAACTTATTCAACAACACCAAGCGGCTGTGGCGATAGTACAGGAACTGCAACAGTTTCGAATATTTTAGGAGGTGTTGGACCTTATACTGTTACTTGGTCGCACAGTAGTTGGGCAGTCGATTCTGTTGGAACTACTATTAATAATTTATGGGTTGATTTTTATGATGTTACTATAACTGATGCAAATGGTTGTACTAAAGATACTACAATTGAAATAGTTGATGATTCTAATCTTGAAGTTCTTGTTGATACAATTATTAACGTATCATGTTTTGGTATGTGTGATGGTATGGCTCAAGTTTCAGGAACCCTTGGAACTTCTCCATATTCAGCTGTTTGGAGTAATGGAGATATAACAGGAACAGCAGATTCTTTATGTGCCGGTAGCTATACTGTTACTGTAACTGATGCTAATACTTGTTCTAGTGTAGCAACAATTGAAATTACTGAACCTGAAGAATTAACAGATACTATAATATTTACAAAATCAATAGTATGTGCAAGTGATACTGCAGCTGATTTATCAGTAATTGTTCAGGGAGGTACAAAACCGTATACTTACTTATGGCAAGATGCTTCTGCACAAGTTGTTTCAACCGACTCAAGTGCAAACAATCTTAAAGCCGGTAAATATTATCTAACAGTATCAGATTATAATGGTTGTCAATCAATAGACAGTGTTTCATTTATTCAACCAACACCAATTTTAACAACATTATCAAGTGGTAATTCACATTGTCCTGAGGATTATACAGGTTGGGCGAAAGTTGTGGTTACAGGAGGTGTTTTACCATATACATATAATTGGACAATAATTGGAGATCCTGATTCTGTTCTTGTTGATTTTGACAAAGATTCTATAGGAGGTCTTGGAGTTAATTATTATCAGATTGAGATAACCGATTCTCTTGGTTGTGCTCACAAAGATACTGTTGATATTCAGGATGATTCAAATGTTGATTTCAATATTAATATTATTAATAATATTACATGTATAGATCGCTGTGATGGTAGTGCAGAGGTAATAGACATGGCTGGAGGAACTACTCCATACTCATTTGCATGGGGAAATGGAGAAACAACTCAGATTGCTGAAAATTTGTGTATTGGGGCTACAACAATTACTGTTACAGATGCAAGTACTTGTAAAAAAATAAAAACAGTAAATATTACAGATGAAGATGTGTTAACAGCATATATTGAACATACGAATGATGATGGCGAATGTAATGGTAGTGCAACTGTTCATGCTTCAGGTGGTGTTCCTCCATATACATTTAAATGGAATGACCCTGCTACAACAACCGATTCTGTAGTTTATAACTTGTGCGAAGGTGTTTATACTGTTACTGTTAATGATAGTAAAATTCCAGCATGTGAATTTATTGACAGCGTTGAAATCACCAGTGATGTTTTACAGTATGATATTGTTAGCATAAATCATGTTGGATGCCATGGCGATAGTACAGGAAGCATAACTGTTAATGCACACGGAGGCTATCCGGGAACATATAATTATGGATGGGCTTATAAAGAATGGATGTCATATCCTGCAGCCGATTCTCTTTCAGAAACAATCACTAATTTGAAAGCCGGGATGTATTATTTAACAATTACAGACCAAGGAACAGGTGTATTAACAGATAGCATTGAAATTACAGAACCTGATCAATATGTGCCATTTTATACTATAGATTCAACACAATGTAGTAGCCCGACAGGAGCAATTGAAATTTCATCAACAGGAGGAACTCAACCATTCACCTTTGAATGGTCTAATGAGAATTGGGCATCATATCCTGCTCCGGATTCGACAGGGGAAAAGATTGAGAATTTAAGTATAGGAATATATTATGTTACAGTAACAGATTTAAATGGATGTACGTTCTCAGATTCAATTGAAATGTATGATAACTCACTATTTAAGTTAGATCCAAGAATAATAACTCCTGTTAAATGTTACGGATGGAGTAATGGTTCTGCTTATGCAAATCCTCTTGATGGAGCTTCTCCATATACATTTAATTGGACAAATGGAAATACTACAGATACTGTAAGTGGACTATTGGCTGGAACATATTATATTACAGCTACTGATAACGAGACTTGTGTAAGAGTAGATTCTATTACTCTATCAGAACCTGATCAGATAACCTTTAGTATTAAAGATACAGTTCCAATTAATTGTTACGATTCTTGTACTGGATCAATAACTGTATATGATGTTGAGGGTGGAAATTCAGGAGAATATTCATATCTGTTGAAAAAAGGATTTGATAATATTGAATATACATCACCAATACTTGATAATATGTGTTCTGGGGATTACCAAATATTAGTTAAGGATATATTAGGGTGTTTAAGTGAAGGAGTAGATTATTCATTAGAATCTCCTACTGAAATCAAACCAATATTTGATGCAAGCAATACAAGTTGTAATGCTAATGTAAATGATGGTAAAATATCTGTAAGTGTTACAGGAGGAACTCCATATATGGTTGCTTCACCTACTTTTACTTATGATTACTTGTGGTCAAACGGTGAAACTACCAAAAACATTTCAGATTTATTTACAGGAAAATATTACTTGACTGTAACAGATTCAATGGGATGTAGAAAGATAGATTCTACTTCAATTACTGCAGAAACATCTGTATATGTGTTTGCAGGAATTAATAATTCAAGTGTTACAGACAGTGTAATTTGCCCTGGAACAATAATAGAGCTTTATGCTGATGGAACAGTGCCGGATTCAATTGTTTGGTCTCCATCAGAATTTATTCAGGGAAGAAACGATACTATTATTCCTGCTGCTAAACCTGAAGGAGATTCTGTCACTTATTATGTTAAAGCATATAAAGGAACTTGTTATAATACAGACTCAATAACAATTGGTTTACATCCGTTAATACAGGTAGATGCAGGAGAAGATACAACAGTGTACAAAGGAATTCAAGTTAGTTTGTTGGCTTCGGGTGGAACAGACAATCCTAATTTTAATTGGTTCGGACCAGCAAGCGACTTTGTAACATCTATGGATACTGCCAGTCCGGTCGTATTGCCGAAAGCTGATACTACTTTATATATAGTTGTCGATTCTTCTGATATTTGTTTGGCAAGAGATTCTGTAAGAATATTTGTTTTAGAGAAATCAACAAGTTTCGGATTTACTCCTAATGGAGACGGACATAACGATACTTGGATGATACCGGGAATTACAGGAGAAATTAAGATATATAACCGTTGGGGGAATATAGTTTATAAAGCATCTGACAATAAACCGTGGGATGGAAAGGGTAATAATGGTAAAGAATTGCCTATTGGAACTTACTATTATGTAATAACAAGCCCTGAGATGAACGAACCTTTAAAGGGAATAGTAACAATATTAAGATAAGTATAATATTAAAAATTATATACTCGTGAAAAAGTCTAAAATAATAATTATTATAGCTCTTCTACTTAGCATAAGCTCGGTAAAAGCTCAGCAATTACCTATGTTTACCCAATATATGTTTAATGATTATGTGCTTAATCCTGCTGTTGGTGGTACCAATGATTATTATCAGGTAAAAACAAATTACAGATATCAATGGGCGGATATAGATGACGGTCCCAGAACTTATGTCTTAAGTGCTTATGGTCCCCATAAAACTATGCCTATGGGTTATGGTGGTTATATTATGAATGATGTTACCGGACCCTTAACTAAAACGGCGTTATATGGCTCTTATGCTTATAATATAAGAGTTACTAATGATATTCGTTTATCTATGGGAGTTTTTATAGGATTAATGCAATATAAAATTGATTTGTCAAGCATCACATTTCAGGATTTAGATGACCCAATTTTGGCAAATGGTACTAAATGGACAAAGGTTTCACCCGATGCTTCTTTTGGTCTCTATTTATATACTTCACAATATTATGCAGGCTTTTCAGCCAATCAATTGCTTGGCAATAAAATTGAACTTGATACTATTGAAATGTCAGGTGGTTTAAATAGACTGAAAGGTCACTATTATTTAACTGGAGGATATAAATATAATATTAATCGAAATTTTGATATTGAGCCTTCGTTATTCTTAAAATTTATTCCAAGAAGTCCAATTCAGGCTGATATTAATGTTAAAACAATATATCAAAAAATGGCATGGGCAGGTTTGTCATATCGTACAGGAGATGCTCTTTCAATTTTGCTTGGATATAATTACCAAGATATGATATATATTGGCTATTCTTACGATTTAACGCTTTCTGATTTTAAACAATATAGCGGAAGCACACATGAAATTATGATTGGTGTTAAATTTAATAGAATAAAACAAGGTGGTGGTGGAGGAAAAATGAGGAAGATTAGATAATTGGGATGTTTAGAGGTTTCTTCCTTAATATAAAACTCTAAATTTTTTGTTTTATTTATTTCTAAATAAGACTTTTGAATTAGGTACATAAGAAATAACTAAAAGAATAACAATTTTAGGCTATTCAAGCAGTTAGGTTTAATGATAAAATAAACCATAGTCATGTTGTCCGCCAGCTGGCGGATCAACATCTAAAGATTTTGAAACAAGTTCAGAATGAACTGTGTTAAAAACCTAATTCAATAAGACT
>QMPG01000165.1 GCA_003648455.1 Bacteroidota bacterium | reverse complement strand
CTCAAAGTAAACTCAAAGTTAAAAAATTAATTAAACCTTACAGATTTTAATCTGACACTTCCAGGTCTTCCAGACACTGGAAGGTCTCAATAATTCTTTTTAAATACTATTTAATTTTCTTAAACTTCTTTGCTTGTTCAAAATATTTATTGGCTTTATTTTTATCACCAAGTGCTCTGTATGTTATTCCAAGATTAATTAAAACTTGCGGGTCATTTTTATCTAATTCTGCTGCTTTTTGCAAGACTTGAGCTGATTTTTCAAATTCATGCATCATGCCATAAACAACTCCCAAATCTTTGTAAGCCTCAACTTTTACGGGTTTTATTTTAACAGCCCTCTGAAAATGTTTAATTGCTTTAGTATAATCATTTTTATATCTGCCGTATAGCAAACCTAAATTGTAATTTATATCGTAACGATTTTGATTAATTTTATACAGTTCATTATACACTCTTATTTTATAATCAACACTATCTAATCTACTAAAAATCAGCGAAATATTATTATACACATTTTCATAATTCGGATTACGGTTTAAAATTCTCTTATAATAATAAATTATTTTGTCATAGTCTTTATTGTATTCAAAATAAGCATTACCAAGCAAGAGCAAGGCATCATTATAATTGGGATAAATTTCAATTGATTTTTGTAAATATTTTATTGCCAATTTTAAATAATCTCCTCTTACTTTTTTATCAGTAGTCTTTTGAGCTTTTTCAATAAGCTTTCCTCCTGCCGAGCAATTACTCTTCGCACTATTTGTTGATGTTTTAACATCGGTTGTAAAAAGTACAAAATCGTTTTTCCATGCTTTGTTTCTATCAATTGTTTTAAATGAGTATAGAGATAAAATCACGACTAACACCAGAGGAGAGAATATTGCAATAAGTTTCTTATTTTTAATATATTGGGGGATAATATAGAATAAAAAATATGCCATTATCAAACAAAACCCAATTGAAGACATAAACATAAAACGTTCATTCATAAACGTTCCCACAGGAAAAACTATGTTTGACACTATTGAAAAAGTAATTAAAAAATAAAGAATTGAATAAGCAATAATGTTTTTCCTTTTCATCTTTAATAAAGAATAAACAAACATAACCGAATAAAAAACAAGAGGTATTATTGCTCTCAAATCAATCAAGTTAATAATTGGTATTTGTTTGGGATAATAATCGAAGGTTAATGGATGTGGAAATATTAAGAGTTTAATATAAAGCCCGAGGGTATAAAATATTGTTGCATATTTTTGAGTAAATGTAGCATGTAAAAACGGATTGTTCATTAACTCAGTTGGAGCTTTAGACAAAGAGTTCCCAATAACAGAATGCCGAATTATCAGAAAAGAAACAGAAGCAACAGCTAAAGGAAGAACCGAAAATACAATCTTCTTAAATTTATTATCTGTAAAAAAATATATTGTCAAGGGGATTATTAAAACAAAAGTTATTGAATTTTCTTTCGACATTAATGCAAGAAACAATGATAAAAAGCTATAAAAAAGATTTCTTGACTTATTTTTTTCAAAATATTTTATGGTAAAAAAAAGTGCAAGCAAGGAAGACAAGAGAGCCATTATTTCGTCGCGACCTTTAATGTTAGCAACAACTTCGGTATGAATTGGATGAGCAATAAAAAGTAATGCTGTTAGAAAAGGAATAGATAAATACCATCTTTTATTTTGATATTTTTTTAACAGTCTGGAGAATATTCCAAAAATTAAAATCCCTATTAATGCGTATAACAATATGTTAATAAAATGACTAACATGAGGATTTTTACCAAAAATCTGATACTCAACAGCAAATGAAACGATTGATAAAGGTCGATATCTTCCTCCGGCAACCAACTTTTTATCTTTCCCGAAAAAGCCTGTAAACGAATCGTGAGTTAAAATATCTTTAACCCCTGATAATCCCTGCTGAGTAAAACTATTATCGGCAATTACAATTGCATCGTCTAATGCATAATCATGATTAATTGTATTTGCGTATAACAAAAACGACAACAGAAACAATATAGAATAAACGAGGCAGTTTTTATTCTTAATGATAAAATAGCTATCTGCTGTATTAATATTATTTTTTGTTTTTGTCATCAGATCTATTCAACACTAAGCAACTCAATTTCAAAAATTAAAGTTGAATACGGAGCTACAGGACCTTGCTGTTTATCGCCATATGCCAGATAAGATGGAATAATTATTCGAGCCTTTCCTCCTTCTCTCATTTTAGATATTCCTTCGTCTAATCCTTGAATTACATCTCCAACGCCAAAAGAAAATTCAAAAGGTTTACGGCGTTTATAGGTAGAATCAAATATTTTACCGTCTATAAAATAACCAATATAATTGATTAAAACTTTTTTGCCGGGTTGTGGACTTTTACCTTTTCCTTTAAGAGTCTCAACGTAATATAATCCACTTTGAGTTGGTTCAACATTTACATTTGTATTTTTAAGATATTGTTTAAGCAATTCTTCTTCCTTATCTCTATTTGAAATCTTTAGAGAACGCCTTTCTTGTTCAAAATCTTTATAACTCAAGACATCAATAAGTTTAATATAAAAAGTCAATTTACTGTCAGAGTTAAGAAATTTGGGGAGTTTTTGTTTTCTGTTAATATTATAAAAAGTTTTTGCATCAACAATAAAAATAGCGCTATCGCCGACATGCATTATTGCTAGACCATCCTGAATGCTTGGTCTGTCAATTACTGGTTCTTTTAGTTGCATTCTGAAATATTCGTTTTTATCAATAACAGAATCGTTCTCGGTAGTATATTTCATTCTAAGAACTAGTATATCACCAATTTCCGGTTTTATAGAATCTTTATTTTCAACAATAAATTTATATTTAAGCCCTGACTTATCGGTTTTAAAACCATTTTTACTACAAGAAAAAATCGACAGAGCTACAAATAATAAAATAATTAATTTAGAATAAGATATGTTTTTCATTTTTTCAAGTTTTATTATTATAAAAATACAAAAATAAAAAATTGCAAAACCGCAAATAAATTTTGCTTCAAGTTATTTTCACAATTTTACAATTTTAATATCATCAATAAATTAAAAAACTATTTTTTTGTTTTCACTTTTAGTATTTCAATCTCATAAATTAACGACGTAAAAGGCGGAATAATTCCGGTTGACGAGCCATTATCGCCAAAAGCCAGTGAAGAAGGTATAATAACAACAGCTTTTTCGCCCTGTTCCATCATCCCTATCGCTTCTTCAAGACCGGGAATAACTTGTAATTCGGAACCATACACAAAATCGAATGCTTGTTTTCTTTTTCTGGTAGAATCGAAAAATTTACCATTTAAAAATCTTCCATCATAATCAATAGTGATAAGATCGCCTTTTTTTACTTTTTTACCATCGCCTTTTTTTATTGAAAAAAAGTACAAACCAGACTCCGTAGGTTCAACATCAATTTTTTGTTCGTCGATAAATCGTTTTAGCATCATTTTTTCATAGTCTCCAAAATCTTCAATCCATTTTAAAAACTCTTCTTTATCTCTTTTATATTGCTCTTCTGTTCTAATATCATTCATTTTAATATCCACTATCATTTGACTATTCTGAGCAATAAATCTAGGCAATGAAGTATTAAGTGTTTTTGAAAAGAAGTTATCCGCATCAATAATAAACGTTGAGCTATCGCCTTTTGAAAGCATCAAAAAACATTCGTCGATAGAACCTTTATAATCAGGTTTTGTAATTTTAAAAGTTCTTTGTTCATGGAAGAATGAAGAATCATTAATTGTTTTATAATTAAGGTCGACAGTAACGTAATCCCCCGGTTTTGCGGGATTTACTTCTTCTCCAATAACATGAAGTTTATAATAAATACCGGTTTCTGTTTTAGAAAAGCCCGGATATTTTGAAAAATAATCGCAAGAAGTAAAAAAGAAAGTAAAAACCAGAATTATTAAAAATTTTTTTTTCATGTGTCTATTTTTTTCAAGATAAAAAGTAAAAAAGAAAGTATTTTCTAAAAACAATTTCAAATTTAAACATTAAAAAACACTTTTGTTTGTAAATTTATCAGATAAATTTTAATAAAAAAAATTTTTAATTAGTAAGTATAAAAAAAATCCGACAATAAGTCGGATTTTAAAATTTGTATTTAAATAAAAAATGCTTTTACTTTTTTACTCAGCTTTTTTCACATTTTGTGCAATAGGACCTTTCTCTCCATCGGCAATATCAAACTCCACTTCTTGTTCTGGTTCTAATCTACCATCAACATTATCCAACCCTGAGCGATGTACAAAAATATCTTTTCCTTCTTCTGTTTGTATAAATCCATAACCTTTTACTTCATTATACCATTTTACTGTTCCTTTCATAACTTACTATTTTATATCAATTTTATTAATTAAGAGATATCTCTATCATCTGTTTTTTTCTCACGAGCAACATTAACTTTTACATTTCTGCCTTTAATGTCACTGTCGTTTAATTCATCAATGGCTTTTTGAGCATCATCGTCATTTAACATTTCAACAAAACCAAAACCTTTACTTCGTCCTGAGTATTTGTCGGTAATAATTTTCACAGAGATAACTTCTCCGTATTGACCAAAAACTTTACTTAATTCATCTTCGCTTATACTATAAGGAAGATTACCTACATAAATATTCATAATTATTTTTTTTATTAATAGTTATTGCAAAGGTAAAGCGAAAATTTGAATAAAAACAATATTTTTGACATATTGTTCTTTTTAAAATTACTTTTCAATAAATTAAACTATTCTGACAATGCTATAAGCTGAACATCATATACAATTGTGGCTCGTCGTGGTATTTTTTTGTCGTCGCCAACCAATCCGTGAGCTAAATGAGGTGGCATAATAAATTTAGCTTTATCTCCTTCGCTCATTAATAAAATTCCCTCTTCAAGGCCGGATTCAACTCCTCCCTGACCTATTCTGAATTGTTTAACGCCTAAGGAATCTGATGTGTAACAAAGAGTTCCGTCTAATAGGCTAATGGCGTATTTTATTGTAGCTATTTTATTTATTTTTGATTTTTTCCCATCGCCTTTTTCATAAATCATATACCATAATCCTGTTTTTGATATTTTCATATCCCATTTATGACGATTAACATAATCGGCAATTCTCTGTGCGTCTTTTCTTACCAGATATTTATTAATCTTAATTAATGGCTCTTTAAAATGAGCAACTTCTTCGTCAGTTCTATATGTTCGTTTTTGAGTGCATGAAAAAAGAAAAACAAGCATTAGCAACAAACTAAAAAATGATATTTTTTTATTTCTCATTATCATCCAATTCATTTTTATATTGGGGTAATAGACTTACAAATTTTTCTATTGCTTTT
The DNA here is from genome assembly GCA_003648455.1 of Bacteroidota bacterium. The sequence goes on along the minus strand of QMPG01000165.1, from coordinate 1,679 downwards.
TCAAAAGACAAATTTGATTTGCCTCCCGAAGCATTAAGATGACCTCCTCCATTGAAATTTTGTCTAGCAAATTTATTAGTAGCAAAACTTCCTTTTGAGCGAAATGAAATTTTTACATTTTTATCTTTTTCAATAAAAATGGCTGTAAAAACAATTCCTTTAATCGATAATGGATAATTTACAAAGCCATCGTCGTCGCCTTGTTTAAAATTAAATTTTTCTAATTCTTTTTTTGTCAACGAAATAAAAGCTGTGTGATATTCAGGCAAAACAGTAAGTTTCTCATTCAAACAATATCCTAACAAGCGAAAACGGTCAGTTGAAAAATTATCATAAATCTCACTTATAATCTTATCTTTATTGATATTAAATCTCAACAATTCTGCCACAATCTCAAAAGTTCTTGGTTTAGATGAATTATAGCTAAAACAACCCGTATCAGCCATTATTCCTGCATATATACATTTTGCAATTTCTTTATCTACTAAATTAACATTATTTAACATTAGGAAAAATTCATAAACCAATTCGGCTGCCGAACTTGCAGAATCATCCAATAATGTAAAATCAACTTCTTTATTAAATAAAGGATGATGATCAATTATTATCTTAATTGCATTCGACTTGTTTACATATTTTTCAAGCTTATCTATACGGCTTGTTTCATTAAAATCTACATAAAAAATTATCTCTGCTTTTTCGATAATTTCAACAGCAGTTTTCTTATCATCACTAAATTTAATAATATTTTCATTTCCGGGCATCCACCACAAAAATTCAGGATAACTGTTTGGTGTAATTACAGTCGTATTTTGTCCTTTCTTTAATAAAAAATGGTATAAGCCCAAAGACGAACCAATGGCATCTGCATCAGGATTTGCATGAGTTACAATAACTATATTGTTTGTAACCGAAAGAAGTTTATTTACTTTTTTAGTAAAATTGTCAGAAATGTATTTCAATTATTTTTTTGTTTTTTTTAAAAGTCAAAGATATAAATTTAATATGAAGCAAGATAAAATCTCATAAATTTTATTTATATTTAGCAAACTTAAATATAAAAACAAAACCATGTCTGGAAATATAACTTTTACAATGATTAAGCCCGGTGCGGTGCAAAATGAGCATATTGGACCTATTTTGTCTATGATTAATGATGCAGGTTTCCGAATTGTTGCTATGAAATATGTAAAACTAAGAACGGCTCAAGCAGAAGTCTTTTATAGCGTTCATAAAGGCAAACCTTTTTTTCGGGATTTAATAAAATTTATTGTTTCCGGTCCTGTTGTTGCAATAATATTGGAAAAAGAAAATGCTGTACAAGACTACAGGAAATTAATAGGAACAACCGACCCAAACAAAGCAGCAGAAGGGACAATAAGAAAACTCTTTGCAAAGTCGATTGAGCATAATGCTGTGCATGGTTCCGACAGTGATGAAAATGCTGCTGTTGAATGTAATTTCTTCTTTTCATATAGCGAAAGGTTTGCAGAAGACGGAAATTGCATGTCTGTTTAACTCAAAAAAATCATTGATTTCTACGATTAAGTAATACTAACAAATTTGGGAATTTCATTAACCCCAAATTTGGGTATTACTAAATCGGGGTTTCCCGCTTTGCACCCCACTATCTATCACACATTCATACAATTCACTTCGTTTTTGTATGAATAAAGCGG
>QMPG01000164.1 GCA_003648455.1 Bacteroidota bacterium | reverse complement strand
AATCTTTTTCGAAAAAGAAAATTATTTGTTTTTCCTTAAAAAAATAAAAACCTACATCACACCTTATTGCGATATTTTAGCCTGGTGCTTAATGCCAAACCACTTTCATCTAATGGTTTTGGTTAATGAAGTAGAGGTTGCGTTAAACAGCGAGGGTTTCGCTTTGAGCGAAACCCTCGTTCGACAACGAACATTTAATAACTCAATCGGAATAATGCTGCGCTCGTACACAAATGCAATAAACAAAAAACAAAAACGATCTGGTTCTTTATTTAGAGCTAAAACCAAAGCCGAATGCCTAAATTGCACAAAAAAAATAAGTCCGTCATTTTTTCCAAATAATGGTATAACAAAAATCAATATACAAAATACAGAAAAACAATACCCGCAAGTTTGTTTTAATTACATACACCAAAATCCTGTTAAAGCTAAGTTAGTAAATAGCACTGTTGTCTGGGAATTTTCTTCGGCTTTAGATTATGCCGGTTTGCGAGACGGGAAATTAATTAATAAGGAAGTTGCAAAAAAATATCTAAATGTCAACTTACGAGGAAATTCTTAGTTACCTCATGAGTTGCAAACAAAAAAAAGTGTTTCGAAAAAATCGAAACACTTTTAAAAAGTGACCCCGGAGGGATTCAAACCCCCAACCCTCAGAGCCGAAATCTGATATTCTATTCAGTTGAACTACGGGGCCAAAATTTTGGCAAAACTAATAATTATATAATAAATAAAACAAAGATTGAGCTATTTTTTATTTATTAACTAAGTTTTCATAATTTTGCAGACTAATAATTTTTTTGAAATAAAAAAATCAACACCCACTATGGAATATAATTTTAACGAGATTGAAGCTAAATGGCAAAAATACTGGAAAGAAAATAATACATATAAAGTAGATATTGACAACAGTAAACCAAAATATTATGTATTAGACATGTTCCCTTACCCGTCAGGAGCAGGATTGCATGTTGGTCATCCTCTGGGTTATATTGCTTCTGACATTTATTCTCGTTATAAAACTCTGCAAGGATTCAATGTTTTGCATCCAATGGGATACGATTCTTTTGGATTACCTGCTGAGCAATATGCTATTCAAACAGGTCAGCATCCTGCAATTACGACAGAAACAAACATAAAAAGATATAGAGAGCAGTTAGATAAAATAGGGTTTTCTTTTGACTGGAATCGCGAAGTAAGAACCAGCAATCCTAAATATTATAAATGGACTCAGTTGATTTTTCTTCAACTATTTAAACATTGGTATAATAAAAAGACCGACAAGGCAGAACCAATTACAAGCTTGATTAAAGAATTCGAGAAGAACGGAAATATTAATGTTGATGCAGCTTGCAATCAGCATGAAAAATTTGATGCAGAGCAGTGGAACACAATGAATGAAACTGAACAACAAAAAATAATCCTTCGCTATCGACTGGCTTACATTGATGAAACTATGGTAAACTGGTGCCCAAAATTAGGAACCGTTTTAGCTAACGACGAAGTTAAAGAAGGCATCTCAGTAAGAGGAGGTTTCCCTGTTGTTCAGAAAAAAATGAAACAATGGTCCTTAAGAATATCTGCATACTCACAAAGATTATTAGACGGATTAGACAAAATTAACTGGACAGATTCGTTAAAAGAAATTCAACGCAACTGGATTGGTCGTTCAGAAGGTGCTGAAATATTTTTTGATGTCAAAAATTCTGATATTAAAATAAAAGTCTTCACCACCCGCCCCGATACTCTTTTTGGCTCAAGCTTTATGGTGCTGGCACCTGAGAGTGATATTGTTAAAGATATTACTACAGACGAAAAACGACAAGCTGTTAACGAATATATTGAAAAAACAAAAAAACGTAACGAACGCGAACGTATTGCCGACACAAAATCTGTTACAGGTGAGTTTACCGGAGCTTATACAATTCACCCTTTCACAAAAAAACCTTTGCCAATATATATTAGCGATTATGTATTGTCAGGTTACGGAACAGGTGCAATTATGGCTGTGCCGGCTCACGACAGTCGCGATTATGCTTTTGCAAAACATTTCAATTTGCCAATTATTCAGGTTGTTACAGGTGGCGACATTTCAAAAGAATCTTACGATGCCAAAGAAGGTAAATTAATTAATTCCGATTTCCTTAATGGATTAGAAGTAAAAGATGCGGTTAAAAAAATGATTAACGAGATTGAAAAAAATAATCTGGGTAACATTAAAATTAATTACCGCTTACGCGATGCTATTTTTAGTCGTCAGCGTTATTGGGGAGAGCCCTTTCCAATATATTTTAAAAACGACTTGCCTTATGCAATCGACGAAAGCAAGCTTCCTCTTGAATTGCCTGAAGTTGACAAATATTTACCAACCGAAAAAGGCGAGCCACCTTTAGCAAGAGCCAAAAACTGGCAAACTAAAGAAGGCTATAAATATGAATTAAGCACAATGCCCGGATTTGCAGGTTCATCAGCTTACTACTTAAGATATATGGATCCGCAAAATAATAATTCTTTTATTTCGAAAAAAGCAAACGATTATTGGCAAGATGTTGATTTATATGTTGGTGGTACTGAGCATGCAACCGGACACCTTGTATATTCACGTTTTTGGAACAAATTTTTATTCGATATTGGTCTCGTGTGCAAAGACGAACCTTTCAAAAAACTTATAAATCAAGGGATGATTCAAGGTCGATCAAACTTTGTTTATCGAATTCATAACACCAATACTTTTGTATCATACAACTTACGCAAAGAGTATAAGGTAACACCTATTCATGTTGATGTAAATATTGTACATAATGATATTTTAGATATAGAAGCCTTTAAATCATGGCAAGCTGAATATAAAGATGCTGAGTTTATTCTTGAAGACGGCAAATATATTTGTGGTCATGCTGTTGAAAAGATGTCAAAATCTATGTTTAATGTTGTCAACCCTGACGATATTATTGAAAAATACGGAGCCGACACATTACGCCTTTATGAAATGTTCTTAGGTCCTGTTGAATATTCAAAACCATGGGACACAAGCGGAATAGACGGCGTTTACAAATTTTTTAGAAAACTATGGAAACTGTTTGTTAATGACAAAGGTGAATTTTTTGTTTCTGATGAGAAGCCAAACAAGGACGAACTTAAAACAATTCATAAAACAATAAAAAAAGTAACAGAAGATATTGAGCGTTTCTCTTTTAATACTTCGGTTAGTGCTTTTATGATTTGTGTTAACGAACTTAGTGGATGTAACAAACGTGAAATTTTAGAACCTCTTGTGTTACTGCTTGCTCCATTTGCTCCTCACATTACCGAAGAATTATGGCAGTTATTGGGTCACAATGAGAGTATAACAAAATCATCATTCCCAAAATATGATGAAAAATATTTGGTTGAAGACAGTCATACTTACCCGGTTTCATTTAATGGCAAGATGCGATTTAAAATTGAACTGCCTTTAAATATCTCAAAAGATGAAGTAGAAGAGAAAATTCTAAATACCAAAGATTCTCAAAAATGGCTTGACGGTAAAACACCAAAAAAAATAATTTTTGTGCCTAAAAAAATAATTAATATTGTAATATAATGTCTATAAAGGGAAAAATTAAATTAGACAGAAAAACTGTATTTAGAGAAATTGAAAGTTACTTTTTAATTACTCTTGGTCTTATAATGGGAGCTATAGGTTGGACAGCCTTTATTATTCCGGCTCAAATAACAGGCGGAGGAATTACGGGGGTATCGGCACTTATCTTCTATTCAACCAATTTTCCTGTCGGTTTAAGTTTCCTAATAATGAATGTTTTACTTGTTATTATAGCAATAAAGTTTCTTGGTTTCGGATTTGGTATTAAAACAATTTACAGTGTAGTTGTCTTGTCTTTCTTCTTTTCCATTTTTCAAGAATTAATTACAGAACCAATCATTAAAGAGGGTTTTATGTCGTCAGTTATTGGCGGTGGTTTAGCCGGTGCAGGGATGGGGTTAATCTTTTCACAAGGAGGCAGCACCGGTGGTACAGATATTATTGCAATGATAATTAATAAATATAAAAATATCAGTCCAGGGAAATTAATACTTTTTCTTGATGTTATAATTATTTCTTCATCATACTTAATTTTTCAATCGCTTGAAAAAATTGTTTATGGTTTTGTTACAATGGCTGTATCAGCCTATGCTATTGATATTTCTCTTTCGGGTATTAAAAGATCTGTTCAAATTTTTATTTTCTCAAGAAAATATGATGAGCTGGCAGAACGAATTAGTAAAGAAATAAATAGAGGGGTTACTGTTTTAAACGGTAAAGGTTGGTACACAAAAGAGAATCAACAAATATTAATGATTATTGCGAGGAAAAGAGAATCTCATAATATTTTTAGAATAACTAAAGAAATAGACCCGGAAGCATTCATATCACAAGGCAATGTTATGGGCGTTTATGGTAAAGGATTTGAAAAAATCAGAACTTAATAATCCTATTTATTTCTTCTACGTTTTATTTCGTCTCTTATTTTCGAAGCTAATTCGTAATTTTCTTCCTTTATAGCATTATCTAACATTTTTTTCAATTCTTCAATAGTAGAATTTACAAAACCTTTTTCCCTAATTTTTGGTTTTGTGATATCAGGCTTTTTGATTTTATGCTCTTCTTTTGTGTTCTCATCTCTAAATTCTAAAATTACACCAGCTTTTGAAATGATTTCTTTTGTTGTATATATTGGGCATTTAAACCTCAAAGCTAATGCCACGGCATCAGAAGTACGTGCATCAATTTTAATTCTTGAACCACCATTATCACAAACTAATTCTGAATAAAAAATCCCTTCTTCCAATTTATATATAACAACTTCAATTAAATCAATTTTATATGCTAAGGCAAAATTAACAAACAAATCATGAGTTAATGGTCGTGGTGGTTTTAATCCTTCCAGTTCAATTGCAATTGCCTGTGCTTCAAATCCTCCAATAATAATTGGCAACCTCTGCTTTCCATTTTCTTCGGTTAAAACCAAAGCATATGCTCCGGATTGCATCTGACTGTAAGATAAACCCAAAACATTTAGTTTTACTTTTTTCATTTATCAATACTTTATTGAAGGATAAAAAATTAAGATATTTAAATATAAATACAAATATAAAAATTAGTTTGTACCTTTGAAAAATTAATAAAAAAAGTTTTTTATTAATTTTATTGTAATTTTATAAAAATAAATAAAAATAATACTTGTTATATAAAGTAAACTTTTATACTTTTGCAGACCAATAATATAAAATTAAAAACCAATGTACGCAATTGTAGAAATAGCAGGACAGCAATTTAAAGTAGAAAAAGATACAAAATTGTTTGTGCAAAAGTTGGAAGGAAAAGAAGGAGAAAAAGTAAGTTTTGACAAAGTACTGCTTCTTGACAACGATGGAAAAATCACCGTGGGAAAACCGGTAGTTGAAGGTGTAAAAATAAATGGAAAAATTTTAGCACAAGCAAAAGCTGATAAAGTTAAAGTTTTTAAGAAAAAAAGAAGAAAAGGTTATCAAACCTTAAATGGTCATCGTCAAAAGTTGACTCAAATTCAAATTGAAGAAATCGTTTCTTAATTAAAAATACAAGAAAATGGCACATAAAAAAGGAGCTGGTAGTTCTCGAAATGGAAGAGAATCGGAAAGTAAAAGATTAGGAGTTAAAATATTCGGCGGACAATTTGCAAAAGCAGGTAATATTATCGTTCGTCAAAGAGGAACAAAACATCATCCTGGCGAAAACACAGGTCTTGGTAAAGATCATACTATTTACTCTCTTGTTGATGGTAAAGTAGTTTTTAACAAAAAAAGATTTAAAAATTCAATAAGATCTTATGTTTCAATAGAGCCTATTGCAGAATAATTTTTAAATAATTTTAAATAATTTTATCTCCTGATATTTACTAAACTATTTTGTAAATTTTCAGGAGATTTTTTTTGTAAATAAATATAGAGTTATGCTAACAATAAAATACATTCGCGAACAAAAAGAAGAAGTTATTAAAAAACTGGCAGTTAAAAATTTTAATGCCACTCAAATAATAAATGAAATTATTGAAATTGATGACTTTCGTAAAAATTATCAACTAAATTTAGACAACAGTAATTCAGAACTTAACAAACTCTCAAAGGAAATTGGTAATTTATTCAAAAATGGACAGGTTGAAGAAGCTAACTCTGCAAAACTTAAAACAGCCGATTTAAAAGAAGAGATAAAAAATCTTAATAGCAAACTGGCAGACTTTGAACAACACTTACAAAAATTGTTAGTACAGTTGCCAAACACTCCTCACGAATCTGTTACACCCGGTAAGGGCGAAGAAGATAATGTTATTATAAAAAATAGCGGCGAGATGCCCAAGCTAAGCAACAATAAATTACCTCACTGGGAACTTGCAAAAAAATATGATATTATTGATTTCGAACTTGGGAACAAAATTACAGGTGCAGGCTTCCCTGTTTATAAAGGGAAGGGGGCAAAACTGCAACGCGCTCTTATTAATTTCTTTTTAGATGAAGCACAAAAGGCTGGATACAGAGAAGTGCAACCCCCAATAATGATAAATGAAGCTTCCGGTTTTGGAACTGGTCAATTACCTGATAAAGAAGGACAAATGTATTATGCAGAGAAAGATAATTTTTATTTAATTCCTACTGCAGAAGTTCCTATTACTAATATATATCGTGATGTTATAGTAAACGCATCAGACTTCCCAATAAAAAACACTGCATACACACCTTGTTTTCGTCGCGAGGCCGGTTCTTATGGTAAAGATGTAAGAGGTTTAAACAGATTACATCAATTTGATAAAGTTGAAATTGTAAATATTCAACATCCCGACAAATCGTACGAAACTCTAGACGAAATGGTAAAATACGTGGAAAGTTTATTAATAAAACTCGAATTGCCTTATAGAATTTTAAGGCTCTGTGGTGGTGATTTAAGCTTTACTTCTGCTCTTACTTATGATTTTGAAGTATATTCTGCAGCTCAGGAAAAATGGTTAGAAGTTAGCTCTGTTTCGAACTTT
>QMPG01000163.1 GCA_003648455.1 Bacteroidota bacterium | reverse complement strand
TTGCAGGGATTATCATATTCATACTACCCGCTAAGCGTAGATTTTATCTACGCTTTTTAATTACAATAATAGTTAAAAATTATCACATTAGAAAAGCGAAGTTGCAAACTTCGCTTAGCACTCGTATTATTTGTGTTTTATTTTATTCTAAGCTTAGCTGGGGATTAAGTATACAAACTTCAATCAGATAGAGTATTTGACTTATTCGTAAGAATAACTATTATACTATCTTTTTTTTCTGAAATATTTTCTAATTTTTCAATTCTCAAATTTAATTTATTTTCTATACCATTTGATTCACGTACATGTTTAATTAACATATTTTCCCATTTTCTACAGGCATCATTTAGTATAACTATTCCGTAAGACAAAAACAAATTACAGATTATTGATAAAATTAAAATAACAACAAGTACTCTATTTTTTTTCATAATTATTTAATTTATTTTAATTGTAAAAAGTCATTTTTTAAATGTAAAAGATAAATTTTTTCTGAAGTTGTTAAACTATCATTAGTCATAATATAAATATCAGTTGGTATAGGAGCATTATATAAAGGCTTAGTTATATAATAAATAAAAATACAATTTATCCTATTTACTTCGCTATAAGCAACATTTTCTAAAAACCAAGATTGTGAATTATTTCTCATATATTCCCAATTTTCTTTACCATAATATTCTCGATCATCAGGAGTAAGTTTATTCAATTTCTCATTATTCCATGCACCCCCACCATCTTCCCCTTATTATTTCCCTTCTAATTTCAACTCTTTTGGTACACCTAATTCCTTTCGTTTTTGTAAATATTCTTCCAAATTCATTGGACCATATATATCGCCCGTTTGTTTATCTATTATCCAATAATTATGTACTTTACTTTCTTTAAGTTTTTTTATAGCTAATGCTGAATTTCCTGATTTATTTAATCGTCTATAGACATTATTATTATCTGTAAAATATTTACCCCAAATTTTATCTAATGGTTTTTGATCCACAATTATATATAAGCTATCAAGCTTTACCTCGTTAATGTATGATGATATAACACTTGATCCTTTCCATATAAAAAAAGAATCTATTTTATTATTTGGTCGATGAAATTTTACAAGAACGCCTTTCTGAAGAGTTTTTCTGCCATTTCCCCAATCATGATAAGATGTCGTATCTGATCTATTTATAACGATATCTTCTCCGTATTCTGTATTCTCACTTAATTCGTAACCAGACCCAAAATATGGTGATTTAGAGTTACAAGAAAAAATAAATATGACAACGATATAGAAATATATGTACTTTTTCATATTATTACGGTTTAATGTAAACAGTTCCACTAAAATTAATCCAAAATGGTCCTCCAATCTCTGTATAATTCCTAATTATGCCCCAAGTTGTAAATGGTGTATTGTAAAATTGGACAAAAACAGCTCCACCTATAAATGTAGCAGTATTTCTATAAAACGAACCCGTTGCCTGATAATCAAAATCGAAATAATCTGAGTTTATTTTATAAATATTACCTTCAATATGGCTTAATGAAATTTTACCCCCGCTAAGCGTAGATTTTATCTACGCTTTTTAATTACAATAATAGTTAAAAATTATCATATTAGAAAAGCGAAGTTACAAACTTCGCTTAGCACTCGTATTATTTGTGTTTTATTCTACGCTTAGATGGGACTGGCTATGTTAATTAAACCAAATTTATCCATGTGCTTATTAATTGCGACATCTTATTTTTCCAGACCTTAAGGTTTTAAAACCTTAAGGTCTAATGGTAATATTTAATTTCAAATGTAATAAAATTTTTACAAAATTATTTGGTTTTCTCTTAGAATGCTTAGCGAGTCACGAAAATTTTGATTATACCTAAAAAAAGTATATTTTTTGTTAAATATTCTTCAATTGAGCAATTGTATTAGTTTGATTGTCGGAATTAAAAATATAACTTCCGGCAACAAGAACATCAGCACCCGTATCAATAAGTTGCTTAGCATTTGACATATCAACACCGCCGTCAACTTCAATAAGGGCTTTTGAATTTTTATTATTTATCAGTTCTTTAAGTTGTGTGATTTTATTGTAAGAGTTTCCAATAAATTTTTGTCCGCCAAAGCCTGGATTTACCGACATTATTAAAACCAAATCAACATATTCAATTATATCTTGTAAAACTGATACAGGTGTATGTGGATTTAATGATACTCCGGCTTTCATTCCGTTTGCTTTTATTGCCTCAATAGTTCTGTTTAAATGAGTGCAAGCTTCGTAATGAACAGTGAGTATATCTGCACCGGCATCTTTAAATTCTTTAATGAATTTGTCAGGATTCACAATCATTAAATGAACATCCAGAGGCTTTTTTGCATATTTTTTTATCTGCTTTATTATAGGGAACCCAAATGAAATATTTGGCACAAAAACACCATCCATTATATCAAGATGAAACCAATCGGCTTGGCTTTCATTAACCATGTCGATGTCTTGTTTCAGGTTTATAAAATTTGCAGATAATAGTGATGGGGATATTAAGTGATTCATATTATTGTTTTTTTGTCTTTTGCAAAATATTTTGCTTTTGCAAAGATAATAGTTTATCCCAAATAAGTTTTAAGAATTTTGCTTCGAGAAGTGTATTTTAATCTTCTAATAGCTTTTTCTTTAATTTGTCTTACTCTTTCTCTGGTAAGGTCAAATTCTTCTCCAATTTCTTCAAGTGTGCTTGGAGGCACTCCGTTTAGTCCAAAATAAAGACGAAGGATTTCTGCTTCACGTTTAGAGAGTGCTGTTAAAACTCTTTCAATTTCTTTACGCAAAGAGTCTGTTAATAAATTTTTATCAGGTCCGGGTAAATCTGAGTTATACATTACATCGTATAAATTTCCATCTTCTCCGTCTGAAAGTGGAGCATCCATTGAGATATGTCTCCCTGAGGTGCTAAAAGCTTTTTTTACATCTTCCGGAGATATTTCCAAGTTTTTAGCTACTTCTTCGGCTGTTGGTTCTCTTTCAAATTTTTGCTCAAGTTTAGCAAGAACTTTGTTGATTTTATTTAAAGAACCAATCTTGTTTAAAGGTAATCTTACAATACGAGCTTGTTCGGCCAATGCTTGTAAAATTGATTGACGAATCCACCATACAGCATATGAAATAAATTTGAATCCACGAGTTTCATCAAATCTTTTTGCTGCTTTAATTAAACCTAAGTTGCCTTCATTAATTAAATCGGGAAGACTTAAACCTTGATTTTGATATTGTTTTGAGACAGAAACAACAAAACGCAAGTTAGATTTTATTAGTTTTGATAAAGCAACATCATCTCCTTCTCTTATTCTTCGAGCTAAATTTACTTCTTCTTCAGCTGTCAATAATTCAACTTTCCCAATTTCATGTAAATACTTATCAAGAGACTGAGTGTCCCGATTAGTAACTTGTTTGGTGATTTTGAGTTGCCTCATTTTATGGTATTAAATTAAAAAAAATATTGATTTCGGGTTTGTAAAATACTATTTCATTTGGTAAAATGAAAATAAATATATAAAAATTTTTTAAAAATTTTTTTTTATATATGTTTTAAGACATTTTTTTATACGATTTTGTCAGTAAATTAAGTGGTTGTGATAACATTTTTTTAATTTTGTATTATAAAAAAATGCTAAAGATTTATTTTTAGCATTTTTTTAAAATTTTCAACTCGAAAAATTCATTATTTTTCTACGCTTAAGAATTGCCAACAAATTTGGTGTTTTTAATAAGCCCAAATTTGGGTACTTCTAATGCGGGGTTTACTTGCGTGAGCTCACCGCCAGCAGGCGGTTCGGTTTCTGCTTTACTTACCACTATCCATCGCTAATTCATGCAATTCACTTCGTTTTTGCATAAATAAAGCGGGTTAAGAATCTTAATTTTTATTTTTTTTCATATTAGCAAATGCAAGAATAACTCCTAATATAATTCCTAGAAAAGCAGCAAAAAGAATTTGATATTCTTCAGGTAATAGGAATGTAATTGTTTGAGCAGGTATCCAGAAAAATGGGATAGTCTTTTTGAAAATAAAATTCCATTGAGTTTCCCAATCAAGCGTGGTCATGATTTTACCAAATTTAATTGGAGTAAAAAAACCTGATAATGAACCATTGTTGTTTAAAATATGTGTATCCATAACCTTATGCAATGTCATCATTACAGGAGCATAAGCCAAATTTAATGAGGCACTAATAGTAAATGCACCTAAAAGCTTTGTTAGAGTAAAACTTTGTTTCATTGCTTGTTCAACACCATCAACTCCCAGATATTGAAGGAAAATTGGTGCGCCTACTGAAAAGATCACAAAAGCAAATTTAATTGTTAATCCTAAAAATCCCCAAACTATTGCGCGAGGGATAAGTCCAAAGCCTTTTTTGTTATATACACCTTCACTTATTCTTAAACCAATTACTTCACCAATGGTTGCAAGCACTGCAAATTTTATGAAACTCATTATCATACCATGAGCTTTGTTAAATGATGTGTAAAAGTCAAATACTTGTTCTGATAGAAAAAATGGTAGGAAAAAAATAATTAAGCATGTTATAAATATTAAGTCTCTTTTTTTCATTTGGTTGCGTTTTTGTTATAAATAATTAAAAATTACTTTGTAATATTTTTTGAAATTGTATCAATTTTTGTGGAATCAATAATTTTTTCAGTACTATAGAATATATTAAATCCTTTTTTTGCATTAGTCATAATTCTTTTGTGACTAAATGCTAAAGCTATGATTAATATTATTGCAATAATAATCATAGCTTTTTCATTGTATGTAAGTTGTTTGAATTTTCGCATCGGGGAATTATTTTTCAATTCTAATCCTTGCATCTACGGCAACAACTTTATCTGCAGAACCAAGAAGAGGGTTTAAGTCCATTTCAAAAATTTCTGGAGCTGCTTTTACTAAAGCTGAAACGCGTTGAATAATATCTGTAAATTTTTCTTCATTAACAGGTTCCTGTCCTCTTACACCTTGAATAATTTTATAACTTTTTAGATTTTTTATCATGCTCGAAGCTTCGTTTTTATCTAAAGGTGCCAGACCGGCTGTAACATCTTTTAATACTTCGATAAATATTCCTCCCAATCCGCAAAGTACCATGTGTCCAAATTTAGGCTCGTATTTTGCTCCTACAAAAAGCTCTGTCCCCGATAACATTGGTTGCATCAAAATAGCAGTTGTATCTTTTATCTTCATCATTCGGGTGAATTCTTTTTCTACATCATCTACATTGTCGATGTTTAAAACAACTCCACCAACATCTGATTTATGAACCGGTCCCACAACTTTCATAACAATAGGGAAACCAAGTTTTTTTGCTTCTGCAACAGCTAATTCTTTTGTGTCAACAACAGCTTCACCTGCTCTTGTAATACCTGTTGCATCTAATAATTCTTGTACTTCTTCGGGAGATAGATAACCGTTTGATGAATTGTCAATAATTTGACGTATTTTTTGATTGTCGATTTTAGGAACAATAATATTTTCAGGAGTGGTTTTTGGTGTGTGATAAATTTTAGAAAGAGCATTTCCAAATAATACTTCATCAGGGAAATTAATTCTTCCTAATGATAAAAAGTAATCAATATCGTCTTTTACATTTATAATAGATGGAAGAATTGGGAAAATAGGTTTCTTACATGTTTTCATTTTTTCGTTAAGAAGCGAGTAAACATCTCTAACAGTGAATAACCCGGGGCTTCCAAATATTACAGCCATAGCATCAATATTGTCAAAGTCGTTTTCGCAGGCATCAATAATAACTCCTAATTGCTCTGCAGTTCCGGTAGCAAGAAAGTCAATAGGATTACCAACAGCAGAACCGTCAAAAAGTTTTTCTTTAAGGGCATCGGCTTTTGCTCCTTCAATGTGAGGAACATCCAATCCATTGTTCGATAGTGCATCTGTTAACATTACAGCAGGTCCTCCGGCATGAGTAATAACTGCAATGTTTTTCCCCTTTAATTCTCTGTGCATAAATATTGAAGCAACAGTTGTTAGTTCATCTCTTCCTTGACAGCGAACAATACCAGCTTTTCTGAATAATGCATCAACCGCTACATCGGGACTTGCCAAAGCCCCTGTGTGAGAAGATGCCGCACGGCTACCGGCTTCGGAGCCACCTGCTTTTATTGCCGCAATTCTACATCCTTTTCTTATTAGTGATGAAGCATGTTTAAGTAGCATTTCCGGTTTGTTTATGCTTTCAATATATAGGATTTTAACTTTTGAACTTGTTTCAGGATCGAATGTTTCGTCTAAATATTTAACAACTTCTTCAACACCAATCTGTGCACTGTTACCAACAGAGTATACGCTTGAGAATGTTAGTCCTTTAGGCATGCCCGATTCAATAATAAAAACAGCAGTTGCTCCTGAGCCTGAAATAAAATCACATCCTTTTGGGTCTAATTTTGGAATTGGGGTTGTAAAAACTCCTGTGTAATTTTGATTTAAAACACCAACACAGTTAGGCCCGATTAAAGAACCATTAACACTATTTATTGAATCAACAATTTGTTTTTCGAGTTTTGCACCTTCTTCGTTTTCTTCGCTAAATCCTGCAGAAAGAATTATGAATGCTTTTGTATTTTTTTCTTTAGTTAAAACATCAACTGTTGAGGGACAAAATTTTGCGGCAATAGCAAGAATGGCTAAATCAACATTAGGCAAATCGTTAACATCTTTATATGATTTAATGCCTTGAACTTCGTTTTCTTTTAGGTTTGTAACATAAAGGTCTCCTTTAAAATCACTATCAATAAGGTTTTTTAAAACTTTACCTCCGGGTTTGTGAATATTGTTTGAACCTCCAATTACTACTATACTTTTTGGCTTTAAAAGTTGTTCGTTTATCATGGCTAAATTGTTTTATTTATTTATAATTTTTCGCAAATATAATAAAATATAAGTTTTAATATATCATAAATGGATTTTTCAATTTTTGTGTTTAGCAACATTTTAACCCGGAAAATTCATTAATTTTCTACGATTAAGTAATACCAACAAATTTGGGTATTTCATTAACCCCAAATTTGGGTATTACTAAATCGGGGTTT
>QMPG01000162.1 GCA_003648455.1 Bacteroidota bacterium | reverse complement strand
TTTATAAACGGTATAGTGATATTTCCCTTTGCTTGCTATTTGTGGTAAATGAGTTATACTCACCACTTGCATATTTTTCGACATATTCAGCATAATATTTCCCATCTTATCGGCAATTTCGCCGGCAACACCAATATCAATCTCGTCGAAAATAATTGTTGGTAAAGCAACTGATTGTGATATCAACGATTTAATACTAAGCATTAATCTTGACAACTCACCTCCTGATGCAACTTTGGAAATGCTTTGAATCTCAACTTTTTTATTTGCCGAAAAAAGAAATGTTACTGTGTCAAAACCATTAGCAGACAGTTGTTCTGCTTTGTCTTGCATAATTTTAAATGATGCATTTGGCATGCCTAAACTTTGTAACAGTTCAATAATTTTTTTCTCAATCTCAGGAATAACTTTTTTCCTTTGATTTGATATTTTATCTGCTTTCTTAATCAAAGCAGCATTCTTTTTTTTCAGCTTAGCAGATAATTCATCAATTTCAAAATCGAATGAAGATATTTCATTTATTTGATTTTGCAGATTGGCTTTTATATCAATTAATTCATTAATTGTAGATACACGATGTTTTTGCTGTAAACTGTAAATCAAGTCTAAACGTTCTTTAATAGTAGCTATCTTGTCGGGATTATATTCAACATCATTACTGATAATTTCTATCTCGTTTGAAATATCGTTTAACTCAATTAACACACTGTCAATACGTTGTGAAAGGTCGATTGACTTTGAGAAAAATTTATTTAACAGCGATAATGATGATTTTACTTCATTTATTTGGCTTATTGATGTTTCGCCTTCGCCTGATAATAAATGAAATGCTTTCGCCAGATTAGTTTTTATTTCTTCTGAATGAGTTAAAGTTTCTAAATCATTTTCAAGTCCTTCTTGCTCATCAGGAATTAAATTTGCTTCTTCAAGCTGATTAAACTGAAATTGCAAATAATCAAAATCTTGTTTAGCCTTTTCCGATTTCTCGATAAGATTATTTAACTCATTATTTAATTTTTTATATTCTTTAAAATCGCTTTGATACTCCTTTAACAAATCCTTATGTTGAGCCATAATATCAACTACGAGAAGTTGATATTGAGTGTCATTTAAAATTAAATTTTTGTGCTGTGAGTGTATGTCAACCAGTTTGCTGCCTAATTCTTTGAGAATGCTTACGTTTGTTGGAGTATCATTAATAAATGCGCGAGATTTACCATTAGGATTAATTTCGCGGCGAATAATTGTGAGTTTTTCAAAATCTAAATCATTATCATCAAAAAAATCTGTCAAATTATATTCTGAAATATCAAACACACCTTCAATAATACATTTATTTTCTTTGTTTTTTAGAATTGACGTATCGGCACGCTGACCCAAGATTAATGATATAGCTCCTAGTAAAATTGATTTACCCGCACCGGTTTCTCCTGTGATTATTGAAAAACCTTGATTAAACTCAATGTTAAGTTTATCAATTAAAGCGTAATTATTTATTGATAATGATTTAAGCATGAATTTAGTAAATGAAAATTACTGCTAATTTAGTCATGAATTTCATTAATTAGCAACATTTATTTTGACACGAATTTACACAAATTTCTAAATATAAATAAATTTGTGTAATATTTAACCCGAAAAATTCATAATTTTTCTACGCTTAAGAATTACCAACAAATTTGGGGTTTTAAAAACACCAAATTTGGGTACTTCTAATGCTTTACTTTCCATTATCCATAGCTAATTTATGCAATTCACTTCGTTTTTGCATGAAAGCGGGTTAATAAGGGTAAATTAGTAAAATTCGTACATGTATTTTTAGTACAAATTTGTGCAATTAGTATCTATGTTTTTAGAATAAATTTTTGGAATCTGTGTCTGTTAACGAATTATTTTTTGGTATTTTGAATCATTTGCTGGGTCAACAGTTTTGAGTACATTATATATTCGTGTCTTTTCTTCGGGGAAGGCTTCTGAAAAAATATTTACAATTTCGTCACGTTTTGCATCAAAAAAAAGTTGCATTAAAAATGAACCGGGTTTTTTCTGATGTACTTGTCTAAATGTTTCTAAACTTTCTGAAATAACAGATCTCCCATCGCTTACCTTTTCCGACATAATGTCCAATCCTAAACGATGATAACTGTATAAGCATTCGCGTATTGGACTATAGGTATCGTTTAATATATTTTCAACTATCCAGTATCTGTTTTTTCGGTCTTCAAATGCTTTCCATCCTTTATAAGGGGAGTTTTGTGCGTTATTCACAATTTTTTCAGCTTTTTCATAAAAGGGAGTTCCTCCTTCTAAAGAAAAAGAATCGTAATCTAAGCCAATAATTATATAAGCATAATAAGCTAAAAGTGATGTCAGGTTAGAAGTATAGGACGTTTCATTAAATTGAAGCTCTTGAGTTTCTGTATATCTAAACTCAACATCATTATCAATATAGTTAAACAGAACAGAGTTATATGACGTATTAAAAATCGGTCGGCTTGCTTGTACCTGCATTGTACCTTTAAATATATCAGAAGAAATAGGGTGGTCTTTAATATTTATATAAAATGTACATTCAATACGTTCATTATCGCTATACACATTATTAGTCCATTTATAATTATTCAGAAATTCATAAATAACTTTTTGCAAAGTGTTGAAAATTCTTTTGTCAGTACCTTGAACTTGTTTTGATACAACCTGAACTCTGCAATTTAATTCTTGTGAATATGAAGTGTTTATTTGAGAAAGAATAATTATCAGTAATATTAATGTCTTGCGCATTAGCTTATAGTTGTAGATTTATATTTTCTGAAGCTAAACTTTCAACTTCATAACTTTCTTCACAATGTCTTTAGCTACTTCAGTCTTTAACTTTAACTCAAATTTTTCAATTTTATTGTTATTATCAATAATTGTAATTTTGTTTGTCTCAAACAAAAAACCTGAGTCTTTATCCTGTAACGAGTTTAATACGATAAAATCGAGATTCTTCTTTACAATTTTTTGTTTGGCATTTTCAATTTCATTATTGCTTTCTAAGGCAAATCCAACAAGAAATTGATTACTCTTTTTGCGTCGACCTAATTCGCCTGCAATATCTTTAGTTGGTTTTAATTCTAAACTCAGATTGTCTTTTCCCCTTTTCATTTTTTTGTTGTGTGATGAAGTAGGAGTGAAGTCGGCGACAGCAGCAGCCATAATTGCACCGTCAGCATCCTCAAAATGTTTAATTGAAGCATCGTACATTTCCTGAGCTGATTTAACATCAATTTTAGTAATATTAGGATTTGTTGTAGTCAAAGAAACAGGTCCGCTAATTAGACAAACATCAGCACCATTAGCTGCCAGTTCTTCTGCAATAGCATATCCCATTTTACCCGATGAGTAATTCCCGACAAAACGAACAGGGTCAATTGATTCGTAAGTAGGTCCGGCAGTGACTATAATTTTTTTTGAGCTAAGTTTTTTTTTCGAATCAAAAAAAGCAATAATCTTTTCAACAATAATTTCAGGTTCTTCCATTCTGCCTTTCCCATGCAAACCGCTTGCCAGCTCACCTTCGGAAGGCTCAATAACAATATTGCCGAAAGATTGAAGAGTTTTAATATTTTTAATCGTAGCAGGATGTTTGAACATGTCAAAATCCATTGCCGGAGCAATAATAACAGGACATCGGACAGACAGGTATGTAGTGAGTAATAAATTATCACAAACACCATTTGCCATTTTTGCAATAGTATTTGCAGTAATTGGAGCAATAAGCATTAAATCTGCCCAAATACCCAGATCAACATGACTGTTCCACTCGCCATCATCATGATTAAAAAAATCGCACAAAACTGTATTTTGCGATAAGGTGGCCATGGTAACAGGTGTGATAAATTCTTTTGCAAGAGGTGTCATTACAACTTTAACTATAGCGCCTTGTTTTACTAAAAGTCTTACAAGACTTGCCGATTTGTATGCAGCAATACTTCCGGTTACTCCTAAAATTATTTTTTTACCTTTAAGCATCAGTCTGTTTTTGAATACAAATTACGATTATTTTGGTTTTCACACAAGATTAATCTAATTTCAATTAATCTTGTGTGAAATTGGAGGAATTTTCTTGAAAGATAGATGCGATTTAAATGTCTATCTCAGATTTTATAATTTCTTCTTCTGGTTCTCTATAATAAATTTTGTCTTCAAGGAATTCTTCAATAGCAATTAGTGTCGGTTTTGGTAATCTTTCATAGTATCGAGATACTTCTATTTGCTCTCTGTTTTCAAAAACTTCTTCAAGATTATCTGTATATGAAGCAAATTCGTCAAGTTTTTGATTTAACTCTTTCTTAATCTCTTGCGAAATTTGATTAGAACGTTTTCCTATGATAACAATTGATTTGTAAACATTGTTTGTTCCTTTCTCGAAATCAATTAAATCCCGAGTAATTGTTGTAGGTTTTGCTTTTGTCCTTTTGTAATCCATATTAATAAAATTTATTTTTCCTGTTTTATTTCTTTTATTGAAGTATTATAAATTTTTTCAGCTTCTTTAATATTTTTGCTATTTGGATATTCGTCTATTAAACTGTAATACTCATTAACTGTTGTTTGATATCTTTCAATCTTTTTTGCTTCAATGCTGTTTTTTGCCAGTAAGAAATTTGATTTTAAAATTAAAAATAACAGTTCTTCTCGATATTGAGTATCTGGATAATCTTTTAATGTGTTTTTTAATGCAATTACAGCGGATTTATATTCTCCTAAATTATAATATAATTTAGCATTGTTAAATGATTTTGTTTCTAATTTTAACCGTAGTTCATCAATTAATTTATTAGCCTCAACAATTTTTTCACTTCCGGGATATTTGTTTATAAATAGTTGTAATGCATCTATTGCTTTGCGTGTGTTAGATTGGTCTAAATCGGGTTGGGGAGATTCTAAATAATAGCAGTAGGCACTAAGAAAATCACACTCTTCTGCATATTTGCTATTAGGATAGGTACTAACAAAATTTTCAAAATGATACCCCGCTAAAATGTAATCTTTTTGATTGAAATAACAATAAGAGAATTTGTAATAAATTTTTTCAGCCTTATCTGTTCCTTTATATATTGAAAGCAATTCTTCATATAAAGCTTGTGCTCTATAATAATCTTCTTCTTCGTAATATTCATTTGCTTTCTCCAACTTTAGCTCATAATCATTGCTTTTTAAGATTTTTTGATATTCGCTACAAGCTGAAAAAAAGAAAATACTAAGTATTAATATGGCTATGTTTCGTGATAATTTTAACATTTTTTTTAAATAATTTATTTTGTTTAAGTATATATAACGAACAAAATAAAGTTTTATGTTTTTTTTAACAAAAATTTCTTGAATAAAAGAGTTTGCAAAGTTAATAAAAAAATCACAACTTTTATTAGTTATTTAATTGATTTACATAAAATAATTGAAAAAATATTCAATTAATTATCACAAACAAAATTTTAGTTGTGTAATTAATTTAGTATTCTGAAAATTAACAAGATATATGCCATGGTAATATTTTTTTTGTTTCATTTATATATTTTTCAATAAAAACTGTACCTTTGCATTAAAATAAATAAATATTATAACAGTGGATATATTCGAAAAAATTAAAATTAATAGAGGTCCTATCGGACAATATCAAAAAGAGGGACATGGTTATTTTGCCTTTCCTAAATTAGAAGGCGAAATAGCTCCCAGAATGAAATTTAGAGGAAAAGAAGTTCTTACATGGAGTTTGAACAATTATATTGGGTTGGCCAACCACCCGGAAGTTAGAAAAGCTGATGCTGATGCTGCTGCAGAATACGGATTAGCATATCCAATGGGTGCACGAATGATGTCAGGTCAGACTAACAAACATGAAGAACTGGAAAATCAACTTGCCGAATTTGTAGGTAAAAAAGATGCTTTTCTTCTTAATTTTGGTTATCAGGGAATGGTTTCGATAATCGACAGCCTTGTTGACAGAAACGATGTTATTGTTTATGATTCTGAAGCTCATGCATGCATACTTGATGGTTTAAGACTTCATTTTGGAAAACGTTATGTCTTTCCTCATAACAACATGGAGAAATTTGAAATTGAACTGCAAAGAGCTTCAAAATTAGCTGCAAAAAATAACGGAGGAGTTTTAGTTGTTACCGAAGGTGTTTTTGGCATGGCTGGAGACCTTGGGAATTTAAAAGCAATAACCGATTTTAAAGATAAATATAGTTTCCGTTTGTTAGTTGATGACGCTCATGGTTTTGGAACAATGGGAGCTAAAGGCACAGGAACTCCCGAACATTTTGGTGTTGAGGATAAGGTGGATTTACATTTTGCAACTTTTGCAAAAGCAATGGCAGGTATTGGTGCTTTTGTTGCCGGCGACGAAAATATTATCGATTATTTAAGATATAATATGCGCTCTCAAACTTTTGCGAAATCATTGCCTATGCCAATGGTTGTAGGAGCAATAAAACGCCTTGAATTATTAAAAACAAGACCTGAATTAAGAAACAATCTTTGGGCTGTAGCAAATGCTTTACAAAAAGGATTAAAAGATTCTGGCTTAGATATTGGAAATACTCAATCGCCTGTTACTCCGGTTATGATGAAAGGAAGCTTGCCTGAAGCAACTAATCTGGTTGTTGATTTAAGAGAAAATTATAATATTTTTTGTTCAATAGTTGTATATCCGGTAGTGCCAAAAGGATCTATGTTGCTTAGACTTATTCCTACTGCTATGCATACATTAGAAGACGTTAAAGAAACTATTCATGCTTTTGTTGAATGTAAGCAAAAACTTGATGCAGGGAAATATAAAGCAGAAAAAATTACTAGTATTTAAAAATAATTTAAATTTTATTTTGAAAGAGGATGTTATGCATCCTCTTTTTTATTTGGCATAATAATATGTGAGCTATTACTGTTTTATTATTAAATTAAATTAACTTGAATCTGATAAAATAAAAGCCAATAGTTTTATATTTGTAGAATATTTTTTTTTAAAAATATTGAATTAATTTATGAAAGATGAAAAATATTGGATGCTCAATATTAGCCGGAGGTAAAAATTCAAGAATCGGTGGAAG
>QMPG01000161.1 GCA_003648455.1 Bacteroidota bacterium | reverse complement strand
TTTGCCTTCTCGCGATATTGATTTATTATTAGCCGCGTTTTAACCCGCTTTCATGCAATTCACCTCGTTTTTGCATGAATTAGCGATGGATAGTGGAAAGTAAAACGGGAACCGAACCGCCAGCTGTCGGTAAGCTCACGCAAGCAAATCCCGCATTAGAAGTGCTCAAATTTGGGGTTTTAAAAGCCCCAAATTTGTTAGTAATTCTTAAGCGTAGAAAAATTATGAACTTTTCGGGTTAATTAAAATATTGACCATAAAAAAAGTCGATTTTGAAATCGACTTTTTCCTCCTTTATTACAAGGTCTATTTTATTTGTTTTTTTATTTTAGTATTTACCGTGCAATATTTTTAATTCCGAGCTCTATCCTTTTAATAGTTTCGTCTTTGCCTAATAGTTCAATAATATCAAAAACAC
This sequence comes from Bacteroidota bacterium, assembly GCA_003648455.1. The sequence goes on along the minus strand of QMPG01000161.1, from coordinate 6,698 downwards.
CGGGACCTTTTGCTGCACCAACAATAGTTAATCTAAATGCATTCATAACCTGTCCCATTCCTAGTTCTTTTTCTTCAATAAATTTTTTTACTACAGTTTCTGTTTCTCGAGAATTAAACAATTCAACAGATGAAAGAATGTTTATAATATCCTTCATAATATTGGGAGAATTTTCTTTCCATCGTTTTTTTACTGTTTTTTTATCATATTCAACCGGACGTTGAAAGAAAAAATATGTTTGTTCCCATAATTCCGAAACAAAATTCACTCTTTCTTTTACTAAACCACAAACTTTAGCAACATATTCGTTGCTCTTTTCAATTCCTTTTTCTTTTAAAATATCTTGAAACAAATCGGCAATCTCTTCATTTGATTTCTCTACTAAATAATGATGATTATACCATTTCGCTTTATCAGGATCAAATCGCGAACCTGATTTTCCAACTCTTTCTAAAGAAAATATTTTAGATAATTCTTTTATTGAAAAAATTTCCTGCTCGGTTCCGGGATTCCAACCTAATAGGGCAAGCATATTTATAAAAGCTTCGCTAAAATATCCTGATTCGCGATAACCTGATGCAACATCTCCATTTGGCGATTTCCATTCGATTGGGAAAACAGGAAAGCCTAATTTATCACCATCACGTTTGCTTAATTTACCTTTGCCTACCGGTTTTAAAATAAGCGGAAGATGTGCAAATTCGGGCATCTCTTCTTCCCAACCAAAGGCACGATATAATAAAACATGTAAGGGTAGTGATGGTAACCACTCTTCGCCTCTAATTACATGAGAAATTTTCATTAAATAATCGTCAACAATATTAGCGAGGTGATATGTTGGCATACCATCAGATTTAAACAATATTTTATCGTCTAATAATGATGAGTTTACAACTACTTTTCCGCGAATAATATCCGAAACAATTACATCTTCATTATCCGGCATTTTAAATCGGACAACAAATTTTTCGCCACGCCCAATTTTTTTCTTTACAACATCATCAGAAAGAGTAAAACTATTGTTCATTTTATTTCTAGATGAAGCATTATAAATAAACGTTTGTTTATTATCTTCATGTTTTTTTCTAACACTATCAAGTTCTTCGGGAGTATCAAAAGCATAATAAGCATTACCTCTCTCAATTAAAACATCTGAATACTGCTTATATAAATCTTTTCGTTCTGACTGTCGATAAGGACCATAATCACCTCCCACAGTAGCACCTTCGTCAATATCAATATTACACCACTTCAGCGCCTCAACAATATAATCTTCGGCTCCGGGAACATATCTTGTCTGGTCAGTATCTTCAATTCGCAAAATAAACTTTCCGTTATTTTTTTTTGCAAACAAATAATTAAACAGGGCTGTTCGAACACCACCTATATGTAGAGGTCCGGTTGGACTTGGGGCAAATCTTACTCTTACTTCTTTTTCTGACATAATAAATAAATTTTTTGCAAATATAAATCTTCCAAAATTGATAAAAAACTTAATTGAAATAAAATATTTTTATTGAATTGTTTATTAGGCAGAATTCTCAATACATGAACTTAACCCGCTTTCATACAAAACGAAGTAAATTGCATAAATTAGCGATGGATAGTGGAAAGTAAAGCGGGAACCGAACCGCCAGCTGGCGGTGAGCTCACGCAAGTAAACCCCGCATTAGAAGTACCCAAATTTGTTGGTAATTCTTAAGCGTAGAAAAATTATGAATTTTTCGGGTTAAATCAAAAAAAATAAAAAAAAACAATTTTAAATTTTTGCATAATGAAAAAAATAAATATATTTGCAAACTCAAATGCGGGAATAGCTCAGTTGGTAGAGCACGACCTTGCCAAGGTCGGGGTCGCGGGTCCGAGTCCCGTTTCCCGCTCTTTTTTTTTGAAATAAGTTGCCCAGGTGGCGGAATTGGTAGACGCGCTGGACTTAAAATCCAGTGGCCATTGTGGCCGTGCCGGTTCGACCCCGGCCCCGGGTACTTAAAAAAGGGACAAACAGTGTTTGTTCCTTTTTTTATGCACCTATTTTTTTCTCATTATCATTAATCCGTCTCTGATGGGAAACATTACATTTTCTACTCGATTATCATTATGAACAAAATCGTTAAACTCTAATAATCCTTGTGTTTGTTTGTCGTTTTTGTCTACCTTTTCAACAACCTTACCGTCCCATAACACATTGTCGGCAATAATAAAGCCACCTTTATTTACTTTATCAAAAATTAATTTATAATAATCAAGATATTCTCTTTTATCTGCATCAATAAATACAAGATCGAATTTTTCATCAATCTCAGGAATAATATTTATAGCATCGCCAACATGGAAAACAATTTTATCTTTAAAAATAGATTTGTTAAGAAATGATTTCGTAAAATCTGCTATCTCGTCATTTATGTCTATTGTAAATATTTTTCCTTTTGTTCTTAATCCTTTAGCCAGACAAATAGCCGAATATCCGGTAAACGTTCCTATCTCAAGAATATTTGTTGGCTTAATCATATAGCTAATCATTTTTAAAATTTCTCCCTGCAAATGACCTGACAACATTCTTGGTCGAAGAATTTTTAAATTCGTCTTACGGTCTAATTCTTTTAATAAGTCGTCTTCGGGTTCTGTATGAGCAATAATATATTCTTCTATTTTAGGATTTGTTTTCATCTGTTTGATTGTTTTAACAAATAAAAGTAAAATATTTTATTCGTAAATTAAACTTGACATATTGTCAAAATCATATATTTCGTTTGCGGTCGTTATTAATTGTTCTGCAGTAATGTTTTGTATGCTTTCAATTATTTCGTTTATTGTTTTGATTTTATTTAATTGCAGAAAACCCTTTCCGGCAGCCAACATTAAATTCGATTTGCTTTCTGAAGCAATTGCAACAGATCCCATTAGTTTAAGTTTTGCTCGGTGCAACTGCATTACTCCTAATTTGTTGTTTCGGATTTTTAGTAATTCTTTTTTAATTATGTTCAGGCTCTTGTTAAGATTCCCATTATATGTACCAAAATATATTCCCGAGATACCTGTGTCGATATAAGGCGTGTAATAAGATTCGACAGTATAAACAAGACCTTTTTTCTCGCGCAAAGCTACATTTAAACGGGAACTCAAACCCGGACCAGCAAGTAAATCGTTAAGTAATTCAAGAGCCATCTTGTTTTTATCTTTCATGTTGTAAGCAATGTTTCCTACTATACAATGTGTTTGATAGGTTTCTTTATTAACAATATGATTAGATGCTTTATAATTATTGAATTGAACTCTTTTGTTTGTGCGTAGATTTTTTGGAATCTTGCTAAAATATTTTTCTGCCAATTTTACAAACTTTGAAAAATTTATATTCCCAACCGAACACAAAACAATTTGATCTGTATTAAAATTGTGCTTAATAAAACTTTGTATATCTTCTTTTGCAAAATTTTTCAACAATTTTGGTTCACCTAAAATATCTCTTGCCAAAGGATGTCCGTTAAATATTTGCTTCTCAAAATCATCAAAAATTAATTCTGCGGGATTGTCTTTATATGAATTAATCTCCTCAATTATTACTTCTTTCTCATTCTCCAATTCCTTTTTGGGAAATGTTGAATTAAAAATTATATCACTAAATAATTCAATCGTTCTCTCATAATAATTTTCAAGAAAAGACGCATATACGCATATATTTTCTTTTGTTGTAAATGCTTCTATTTCAGCACCAACATCTTCTAAACGCCTAATAACATGATGAGCTTTTCTTTTTTTTGTACCCTTAAAGACAGCGTGTTCAATAAAATGAGCAATTCCATGCTGAGATTCTCGTTCATCTCGGGAACCGGTATTTATTATTATTCCGCAATGCGCAACATTTGTTTGATTTTGTTGATGAATTATTTTAATACCATTTGGTAAAATCTGTGTGTCGAATTTCATTTGCTAAAGTTTATATTAACCAAAAATGACAGACTCCAATTTTAAGGGAGGAATAAAAATAAGGGGTTAATTTACAGTTTTTTATATTATGAAAATTAAAGTTCGAAAAACTTTAGTACCATACAATCTTTTTTAAATCTTCTCTTGGGTTAATACACATTACCGGTATTTTATGTGAATTTGCAATTATCCGTTGTTCATCGGCAGAAAAAACATAATCGGTAAATCCTATGTTTCTCGTTGTCATAACTAAAATTAAATCGGCATTTATTTGATTTGCATAATCAATTGTCTGGTCAGAAAAACTCTTTTTCCCTTTCGATGTATAAATATCATAATCAACACCTTTCATTTCAAGAATTTTTTTAGCATAAATAATGTTATTATTTACCTTTCTTTTAAGTCGTTGGTCTTTTATGTCTTCTTTGAAAAAATGAATTTTTGATCTGTAATATCTTGAAAGATATACAAGCCAATTCATGGGCTCTTTATTTTCACTTTTAAAATTAATCGGGAAAACGATGTTGTGAAAAAAGGAATTTGTAGGAGGTGCTTGAACTACAATAAAAGGAACTTTTGAGCCAACAATTACTTTTAAAGCCCAACTTCCTGTTAATTTTTGCATTCCTTTCATACCATGTGTACCCATAATTACAAGGTTTGCTTCTATTTGAGTAGCGACTTCGCTTATTGTAGAAAAAATAGAACCTTCTTTAGTAACAATGCTTGGTTTTATTTTATGCTTTTTAAAGGTCTCTTCTGCAACAATAGCAAGTTTTTTTTGTGCTTCTTCCGCATCTTTTTTCTCCTTTAAAACATGTATGAGTGTAATATTATTATCAACAACTTTTGCTATTCTTACAGCATGCTCAAGGGCATAATCTGATACAACAGAAAAATCCCAAGTAACAAGAATTGTTTGTTTCGTTTTTGTGTTTTGCATATCCTTTTTCTGTTTTTTGCAAATTTTAACTACAAAATTATAATAAATTTATCTATAATACGGAGTTTCGTCAACAAAAACAAACCTTTTACAAAAAAAAAAATTAATTTGACACAATTGTTTATTAAATAATAATAAATTTTTTAAATTGTACTAAATTTTTTTATCTAATATGCTTAATTATTCTTTTCTTAAAAATCTAATAATTATTTTATTTTTTGTTTTTTCAAGCAATATTAAAAGCAACACAAGAAACATTGATAGTGACACTGATTCTTCTTTTAACAATTCAAATTTTAACATTTTTGTTGAAACAATTGTTGATTCAAAAGATTCTATAATTTATAAGAACTCAAATAAAGATACAATATGTCATGTTAATTTTAAAAACAATACAATTATTTTTCATTATGAAACCGAAGCAAATGATAATTCAAATGTTTTATTTCAAAATAAATTAATGGGGTATGATAATAAATGGTCAAACTGGGAAAAATTAAACTACAAAATATATCACAACTTACCTAATGGTAATTATTCTTTCCAAATAAGAGCAAAAAACAAAAAAAAGATTAGCCAAACAACCAAATTTAATATTATAGTTCAAACACCTTTTTATTACACAAAAACTGCTTTATTTTTATTTCTTTTCTTTATTCTTCTTTTAATAATTGTAATTATAAAATGGAAGGATTATTCTTTTGCAAAAGAAAAATCTCTTTTAATAAAAGAGATTGAAGATAACACAAAGGAACTTGTTGCACAAAAAGAGAAATATGAGGATTTAATTTCTAAAGAACTCTCAAAAGAGGATGCCTTAAAACTTAAAGCTTCATTCAAAGAACGCTCCAAAAGGTATAACATGGTAACTATTCTTTTTGCGAACATTACCGGTTTTAATAAACTAGCCGAGCAAAGAAACTCAAATGCCTTAATTGACGATTTAGATAAACTATACATTCAGTTTGATAAAATTGTAAAAAAATATAATGTTGAAAAAATTAAAACTGCAGGAGACACATACTTATGTGCAGGAGGAATACCTGAAAAAAACAAAACAAACCCTATTGAAGTTATATTGGCTGCTTTTGAAATGCAAGAATATATAAATCAAATAAAAAATAAATATGCAGAAAAAAACGAAACGATTTGGGATATAAAAATTGGTGTTCATACCGGGCCGGTTTTTGCAGAAATAAAACAAAATAAAAAACGCACAATTGACATTTGGGGAGATACCGTTACAATTGCTAGTAGAATAAATTCATCGGGGGAATTTAACAAAATAAATATATCTGCAAATACTTACGAATTAATAAAAGACTATTTTATTTGCAAATATTTTGGCAAAATGCCTATTAAATATGAAGGAGATATCGACATGTTTTATATTGATGGTTTCAGACCACAACTATCTGTCGATAAAAAAAGTTTAAACCCCAATGATGAATTTTACACTAAACTTGGTCTTTTAAGATATGATGATCTTGAAAACTATATGCTTAATAAATTCGAGGATGAGCTTCCAAAAGACTTATACTATCATAATTTAAAACACACTATTGATGTTATTGTTCAGGTTGAACTTATTGGTAATAAAGAAGGTGTGTCCGAAAAAGAATTATTGTTGCTCAAAACAGCCGCTTTATTTCATGATTCTGGGTTTCTTAAAAGTTATACAGACCACGAGTTAATTGGAATACAAATCGCTAATGAAATATTACCAAGGTTTGGATACTCACAAGATCAAATAAAAATAATTGGAGATATGATATTTGCGACAAGAATACCTCCTAAACCAAAAAACAAATTAGAAAAAATAATCTGTGAT